>CAIRBC010000001.1 GCA_903876685.1 uncultured Nitrosomonadales bacterium
GTCAATGGCTACGGCCGCGAAGCCGGTATGCCTCTGGCCACCAGCAAGCGCATCGCCAAGATTGCCTTCACCGGTTCTACTACTACCGGTCGTGTGATCGCTCAAGCAGCTGCAAACAACCTGATTCCTGCAACCCTGGAGCTGGGCGGAAAATCACCTAACATCTTCTTCGCTGACATTATGGACAAAGATGACAGTTTCCTCGACAAGGCTATTGAAGGTCTGGTGCTGTTTGCCTTCAACCAGGGTGAAGTCTGTACCTGTCCTTCCCGCGCGCTGATTCAGGAATCCATTTACGACAAGTTCATGGAACGCTGCCTGGTTCGCATCAAAGCGATCAAGCAAGGCAGCCCTCTCGATACCGACACCATGATCGGCGCTCAGGCTTCCAAGGAGCAACTGACCAAGATCCTGTCTTATATGGATGTCGGCAGACAAGAAGGCGCTGAAGTGCTGACGGGTGGCGCACAAGCCAAGCTGACCGGCGAACTTGAAGGCGGATATTACGTCCAGCCCACCTTGCTCAAAGGCCATAACAAGATGCGGGTCTTCCAGGAAGAAATCTTCGGGCCGGTGCTTGCAGTAACCACCTTCAAGGATGAAGCGGATGCACTGGCGATTGGCAACGACACGCTGTATGGTCTGGGCGCGGGCGTCTGGAGCCGTAACGGCAACGTGGCCTACCGCATGGGTCGCGCGTTGAAGGCTGGCCGTGTATGGACTAACTGCTACCATGCCTATCCGGCGCACGCTGCCTTCGGCGGCTATAAGGAATCTGGCATAGGCCGTGAAACACACAAGGTCATGCTTGATCATTACCAGCAAACCAAGAATCTGCTGGTCAGCTACAGTGAAAACAAACTAGGCTTCTTCTGAGAAATTTCACATTCTGAGGTTGCTTGAAGTAACTATTACGGGGCGTATAATCGCCCCGTTTTTTTGGAGATGAAAATAATGGTAGAGAAAGTGATTGCCACGGAAGCCACTCTGGAACTGATTGAATTTCTAAAAAAGAAACACGGCTCGCTGATGTTCCACCAATCGGGTGGCTGTTGCGACAACAGTGCCGCAAATTGCTTTTTGCCGGGTGAAATTACTATCGGAGCGGGGGACGAATATCTGGGGGATATTGGTGGCTGCCCCTTTTATATGAGCAAGTCACAGTACGAATACTGGAAACATACACAACTAATCATTGATGTAATTGACTGTCACGGAGGCGGCACATTTTCCCTGGAAGGGCCGGAGGGCAAGTCTTTCCACACCCGCTCGAGATTGTTTACCGATGAGGAATTTGCTGAATTGTAAGTGTTAGTCCGAATGAGTTGACCGCGCTGCGCTGGGCTGATGTTGATTTTCAATGGAAGAGCATGACCATACGCGACAAGGTGGAAGGCTTGCGAGTTATTCCGCTGCCGCCTTACATGGGGCAACTGCTGACAGCCCTGCCACGCCGCAATGAGCTTGTCTTCAGTAGCCCGACTGCCGCGAGTGGACATGTCACAGACCCGCATGACACCTTTAACAAGGCTTGCTCAATAGGTGGGATTGAATTGACTCTGTACGGGCTGCGCGGCAGCTTTGCCAGTCTGTGCGAGTGGATAGAGACACCCGCCGGAATTGCTGCTCAGATTCAAGGCCACAAGCCCAGCGGCGTTAGAGAAAAGCATTACATCCGCCGTCCTCTCGACTTATTGCGCATGTGGCACGTGAAGATTGAAGTATGGATACTTGAGCAGGCCGGGATAGAGTTTGTGCCTGTGGAAGCCGGTTTGCGGGTCGTAGCATAAAGAGTAATTTTATTGACAAGCGAAACGCTACGCTATACATTAACACCATGATTAAAACATTCCGGCATAAGGGACTTGAAGCATTTTTTGAAACCGGCAGCAAGGCTGGTATTCAGTCACACCATGCGCCGAAGCTGCGAAAGCAGTTATTGCGCCTAGACCTTGCCGAAAGCCCCGACGACATGAACGTGCCGGGCTGGAATTTACACCAGTTGACCGCCAATCTTGCCGGGCATTATTCAATCAGTGTAAATGGAAACTGGTGCATGATATTCACCTTCGACGGTGTAAATGCCGAGCTTGTTAATTATCAGGATTACCACTAGGAGAAATTGAATATGAGCAGAATGTATAACCCACCCCACCCCGGCGGAACATTGAGAGATGATGTATTGCCTGCATTGGGGCTGACTGTTACCGAGGCCGCCAGGCAATTAGGCGTAACCCGTGCGGCCTTATCCCGCGTACTAAACGAGCGCGCCGCGATTTCCACTGAAATGGCGTTACGCTTGGAGGGCTGGCTAGGGGTTGAGAACGGCGGTCAGGCGGACGTATGGATTGCCGAGCAAGCCGCATACGACTTGTGGCAAGTACGGAAAGCTGGAGCGCCTAAGGTGCAACGTGCTCAACTGATAGTAGCTTGACCAGTTATCACCAATCCATAAAACGAAACATGAACAAAACATCACGCTTCCATGATGATGCAGTGGTAGAACTGCTGCACGAAGACCGGGCCTTTGCCGATGAATACCTATCGGCTGCGCTGGATGAAGTCAATCCACGGGTCCGGGGTCAAGTCTTGCCTTTTGCCAGCAAAAGGCAAGACCTGACACCTACGTGTTGCTGATTAAGTGCACACCTCTGATTATATCCATCAAACTCAATAAATGTATTGACAAAAGCATTACATTATATAGAATTTACTTATGGATATTGAATACGAATTGCGCGGGATTCGCTTTAGATGGAACGAGGGAAAAGCCAAGCTAACGGACATGGCAATGATGCCACCCCTTGTAATGAAACCGCCATGTCCGTTTCCCTCACCCCATCCCTCTCCCGCAAGCGGGGAGAGCGCAGCGAGGGGGGCGTAGCCGGGAGTAAGTCGCTACGCGTGTTTCACGTTA
>CAIRBC010000002.1 GCA_903876685.1 uncultured Nitrosomonadales bacterium
ATTAACCTTCGCCCTCTCCCCAGCCCTCCCCCTTCGGGGGAGGGAGCGGTTTGGCTTGGTGCGCTTACTCCAAAATGGTGCGCAAGCGCACCCTACGGCAAGGTTCATAGGGCACAATTCGGTCGGGGAATTTGCGACAGAGGTCTCTCCCGCAAGCGGGGAGAGTGCAGCGAGGGGGCGTAGCCGAAAGTACGTCGCTGCGCGTGTTTTACGTCAACTCGAGCTAACGATAAGGTCAACTCCTGCTAAACCACCTGTCCCGCTGCATAGCCGGACGCCCAGGCCCACTGAAAGTTATAGCCGCCCAACTGCCCGGTCACATCCACCACTTCACCGATAAAATACAGGCCAGGCGTATTCAGACATTCCATGTTTTTTGAAGAAAGCGCGCGCGTATCTATCCCGCCACAGGTTACTTCAGCCTTGTTATAGCCCAGCGTACCGGAGGGAGTAACCTGCCAGTCGTGCAAGGCGGAAGCAATTTGCTTTCTTTGTTTATCGTTATATTGGTTGAGCGGTCTAAGCTCGATTTTTTGGGTGATGGCCAGCTGCGCGCACCAGACCTCGGCAAAGCTCTTGGGGAACCATTGCACGAGAAAATTACTGAGCAATTTCTTGCTGGTTTTCTGTTCGTCAAGCAACACAGCCATATCACAATCCGGCAGCAGATTAATATGTAGCACCTGACCATGCTGCCAGTAGGAGGAGATCTGCAATATTGCCGGACCGGAGAGACCCCGATGCGTCACCAGTACCTTTTCACGGAATGACTGTTTATCAAGCGTGACTATCGCCTCGAAGGATACTCCGGTCAGATCTGCGTAAGGCTTCCAGTCGTCCGGAGCAAAGGTCAAGGGCACCAAACCTGGTTTCAATTTTATGATGGGGATGCCAAACTGTTCGGCAACGTGATAACCGAAGGGCGTCGCACCGCTATTGGGGATAGACAGGCCACCAGTCGCGATCACCAGCGAGGCAGACTCGAAGTCGCCACGTGTGGTAGTAACAAAAAATCTGGCCTTGTTGTGACTACCCGCCACCGCAGGGTCCTGTTTGATTTCCCCAATCTCGCAACTCATGGTGCGTTTAACCCCCGCCGCCTCACAGGCTTCTCTTAACATTACGATGACGGCCTCAGCTTGGTCATCACAGAATAATTGGCCTAGAGTTTTTTCGTGAAAACTAATTCCCTGTTTATTCAATAAGTCAATAAAGTCCTGAGGTTTATAACGCGCCAGCGCAGAACGACAAAAATCAGGATTTGCAGAAATGAAGTTGGCGGGACTCGCATTGATATTGGTGAAATTGCAATGCCCTCCTCCGGAAATGCGGATTTTCTCCGCTAATTTTTTGGAATGATCCAGCAATACCACCGAACGACCGCGTTGTCCGGCTTGAAGGGCGCACATCATGCCTGCCGCCCCGGAGCCTATAATAATGACATCTGTTTTCATCAATTATTCCAAATATTGTGATTCAATTCTCCTGAAGGATTAACATTATCAGCAGACTGTTATAATCAGCACTCAAGCAATGAAGCTTGACCCTATTAGCGATTATCCCATAATTTGACAGAAATTTTATGAATCCCATTGCCTCTCCTTTTCGCTACCGCTGGTTTGCCCGTGGCGACCTTAATGGTTTCTTTGCGCTGAGCATGGACAATCTCGCTTTACTGGCAGGCATGAGCGGCATACTTGTCGGGGTCTTTCACCTGCCCGCTGATATCGTGTTCAGGCAGATGGTGCCTGGCACCGCCTTTGGGGTCTTGATCGGTGATTTACTTTATTCCTGGCTGGCTTTCAGGCTCGCCAGGCGCGAAGGCCGTCAGGATGTGTGTGCGATGCCGCTAGGCATCGACACCCCTTCGATGTTTGCGCTGAGCTTTGGTGTGGTGGGACCCGCTTATCTTTTGAATCATGACGCGCATCAGGCCTGGGTGGTGGGGATGGCGGTGCTGTTTATCATGGGGGTGGCCAAAATTATTGCCGCATTTTTTGGCGATGCGTTGCGCCGCGCCCTGCCCCGCACCGCACTATTGGGCGCACTCAGTGCTGCGGCAATCGCACTGATTATGTTTTTTTCTTTCACCAAGATTTTAGCTGAACCGATCGGCGGACTGGTGGCTCTGGGGGTAATTATGCTGGTACTGGTCGGTGGCGTGCGCCTGCCGTGGCGCATACCTGCGGTGGCTGGCTCAGTCCTGGCAGGTTTTGCAGCCTATCATCTGGCGATCTGGATAGGCTATCAGCCCCTCCCCTCCCAGGGTGGTCTAGCCTTGCCAGGGCTAATGCTGCCTGTGCCCTCACTCGCCTTTATCGAAGGTCTGGAGCTAGCCTGGCATTACATTCCACTGGCGATCCCGGTGGCAGTGGCGACAGTAATCGGCGGCATCGACAACACCGAATCGGCCGCAGCCGCAGGAGACGTTTATGCCACACGCTCGATCCTGCTGGTCGAAGGCATCGCGACACTGGTAGCAGCACTTTGCGGCGGCGTGATCCAGAACACGCCGTATATCGGACATCCCGCTTACAAAGAAATGGGCAGTCGCGCTGCTTACACCCTGGCAACCGGATTATTCATTGGCATCGGTGCTGCCACCGGACTGATTGGTGCTCTAATCTCAGCCTTGCCGGAATCAGTGGTAGTGCCGATACTGGTCTTCGTCGGCATGGAAATGAGCGCTCAGTCGGTGTTGACCACACAACCGCAACACGTCAAGGCGTTGGGACTGGGACTGGTTCCTGCACTGGCCTATTTGATCAACATAGAATTGAATGGACTGATCGGTGCGGCACATATCGAGGTCGCAACGCTGGATGCCTATACCCGGCACAGCCTGCAGGTGTTGACCATGCTGGGCAACGGCTTTATCATCACGTCGATGTTATGGGCCACCTGGCTGATCTGGGTGATCGATCAGCGTCTGCGGCAGGCAGCAATGATCTGTGGCATTGCTGCCGCCATGACCCTGGTCGGACTGATCCATTCGCCTTATGCCGATGGCCGTATATTTTTCCCCTGGCAGGCACCGCAGTACAGTCTGGTTATAGGCTATTTATTACTGGGTGGCCTATGTATACTGCTGGGGTTGAAACGTCCTGATTTTTTACAAAAAAGCTAAATGAACCGTGAAAAAAAGCGTAGGACATCAATAAGCGTAGTGCATTGGGTCTTATGATAATTTGTAATTTTCCATTTAATTATAGCTATTGAAATAACCACATACTCCACAATTTTAACTAACGGGCATGGCAAATTGCCACCCCTGATGATGAAACCCATCATGCCCGTTTCCCTCTCCCCATCCCTCTCCCGCAAGCGGGCGATGGAAAATACGATCGCTGCGCAAGTTTCACGTTAACCGTAGCCCGGATGTAGGCCGCAGGCCGGAATCCGGGGGGCGCACACATGAAAACCGCACACGATTGGTTTTCCCCGGATTCCGCTACGCTGCATCCGGGCTACTGCATCTGCGAAAACACATTTCCTGTAGGTCTTTACTACCGTAATCTGCAAGCCTATTTTGACCACAATAAACACATTGGCCTATTTATTGGTATCTGCATTTGATGCAGCAGCGCTAATCGGCTATAATGCGCGTCTATTCAAAGCGGGATGAGTTTCGTCCCGCTTCTTTATGTAAACTGCTTTGGGAGTAATCCGGTGTCGCAAACGAACCCAGCCATTCTTGTGCTTGCCGATGGTACGGTTTTCCACGGTATTGCCATCGGTGCTATAGGTAGCAGCACTGGCGAGGTAGTATTTAATACCTCCATGACCGGCTATCAGGAAATCCTTACCGATCCCTCTTATTGCAAGCAGATTGTCACGCTGACTTGCCCGCATATCGGCAATGTCGGTGTCAATACCGAAGACGTGGAATCCCGTCAGGTATTTGCCAGCGGCCTGGTGATCCGCGATCTTTCCTTGGCGGTGAGCAACTGGCGCAGTACGCAAACGCTGTCCGATTATCTGGTCGCCCATCAGGTAGTGGCCATCGCCGGCATCGATACGCGCAAATTGACGCGCATCCTGCGAGAAAAAGGGGCACAGAACGGCTGTATCGCCACTGGCACGGATCAGATTGCCGCACTGGCCGCTGCGCGCGATTTTGCCGGCTTGGCTGGCATGGATCTGGCACAGGTTGCCAGTTGCGAGCAAGCCTACCAGTGGACCCAAGGTGTATGGAAACTAAGTGATGGTTACCGGGAATCCGCAATCAGCGATCAAAAATCCTTGCATGTCGTGGCTTATGATTTTGGTGTAAAGCGCAATATACTGCGTATGCTAAGCGAACGCGGTTGCCGCATCACCGTGGTGCCTGCAAAAACCAGCGCGGCTGAGGTTCTGGCCATGTCCCCGGATGGCGTTTTTCTGTCGAACGGACCGGGCGACCCTGAACCCTGTGATTACGCGATAACGGCAACCAGACACTTACTGGATGCCAACATTCCGTTGTTTGGCATCTGCCTTGGTCATCAGATTCTCGGTCTGGCCGTCGGTGCCTCGACGATCAAGATGAAATTCGGACATCGTGGTGCCAATCATCCGGTTCAGGATTTGCACAGCAAACGCGTGATGATTACCAGCCAGAACCACGGCTTTGCAGTAGATGCGACAACCCTGCCAAAAAATGCACGGGCAACGCATGTGTCGCTGTTCGATGGCAGCTTGCAGGGTTTTGAATTATCTGACAAGCCGGCTTTCTGTTTCCAGGGACATCCGGAAGCCAGTCCCGGACCACACGATGTGGATTATTTATTCAACAAATTTATTGAAATGATGGAAAGAACGCGTCGCGTGTAGTCAGTGGTCAGCTGTCCACCCGACTCTGCCAGCCACTCAATACCCGTTATCCGCTACCCCTATGCCAAAACGTACTGACATTAAAAGTATCCTGATCATTGGCGCCGGTCCCATTGTCATCGGGCAAGCCTGCGAATTCGACTATTCCGGGGCTCAAGCCTGCAAGGCATTGCGCGAAGAAGGCTATCGCGTGATTCTGGTGAACTCTAATCCAGCCACCATCATGACCGATCCGGAGATGGCGGATGCGACTTATATCGAGCCGATTACCTGGAAAACAGTAGAAAAAATCATTGCCCGTGAAAAACCGGACGCGATCCTGCCAACGATGGGCGGTCAGACGGCACTGAATTGCGCTCTGGATTTGGCTCGCCACGGTGTACTTGAAAAATATGCGGTGGAAATGATCGGTGCCACTAAAGAAGCCATAGACATGGCTGAAGATCGCGAGAAATTCAAACAGGCGATGACCCGAATCGGCCTGGCTTCGGCACGTTCGGCCATCGCACACAGCATGGAAGAAGCCTTGCAGGTACAACAGGTGCTAGGCTACCCCACGGTAATCCGCCCCTCGTTCACCATGGGCGGCAGCGGCGGCGGCATCGCTTACAACCGCGAAGAATTTGTCGAAATCTGCGAGCGTGGCCTGGAAGCCTCCCCTACTCGCGAACTATTAATCGAAGAATCGTTGCTCGGCTGGAAAGAGTTCGAAATGGAAGTGGTACGCGACCATAACGATAATTGCATTATTATCTGTTCGATCGAAAATCTCGATCCGATGGGGGTGCACACCGGCGACTCGATTACCGTAGCCCCCGCGCAGACGCTGACCGACAAGGAATACCAGATCATGCGCGATGCCAGTATCGCGGTGCTGCGCGAAATCGGCGTGGATACCGGTGGCTCCAACGTGCAATTTTCCATCAACCCGGTCGACGGGCGCATGGTGGTAATCGAAATGAATCCGCGCGTATCCCGCTCTTCTGCGCTGGCTTCCAAGGCAACCGGCTTCCCGATTGCCAAAGTTGCCGCAAAACTGGCGGTAGGCTATACGCTAGATGAATTGAAGAACGAAATCACCAATGGCGCGACCCCTGCCTCGTTCGAACCGAGTATCGATTATGTCGTCACCAAGATACCGCGCTTCGCCTTTGAAAAATTCCCGCAGGCCAATGACCGTTTAACCACGCAAATGAAATCAGTGGGTGAAGTGATGGCGATAGGTCGCACTTTCCAGGAATCTTTCCAAAAAGCCTTGCGGGGACTGGAAGTGGGTGTAAACGGACTGGATCAGAAATACAATGACATAGACACGGTTTTCGCAGAACTTACCAGCCCGGGACCGGAGCGAATCTGGGCGGTTTCGGATGCCTTCGGCTTCGGCATGAGCGTAGACCAGGTATTCGCGCTGAGTAAAATTGACCCCTGGTTTCTGGTGCAGATCGAAGATTTGATCCGACAGGAAAAGTCACTGGCCGACCGAACCCTGGAAAGCCTGGAGGCTGATGAGCTACGCATCTTGAAACGCAATGGCTTTTCCGATGCGCGCCTGGCCTTTTTACTGGATACCGACGAGGCGGCGTTGCGCGCCTATCGTCATGCGCTGGGGGTGAGACCGGTGTATAAACGCGTAGATACCTGTGCTGCTGAATTTGCGACAGATACTGCCTATCTCTATTCAACCTATGAGGAAGAATGCGAATCCCAACCCACCCATAACAAAAAAATAATGGTGTTGGGCGGTGGGCCTAATCGCATTGGTCAGGGTATCGAATTTGACTATTGTTGCGTACATGCCGCCCTGGCGATGCGCGAAGATGGCTATGAAACCATCATGGTCAACTGCAATCCGGAGACTGTTTCAACCGATTATGATACTTCCGATCGCTTATATTTCGAGCCGCTGACACTGGAAGATGTGCTGGAAATCGTCGCGGTGGAAAAACCCATCGGGGTGATCGTGCAATATGGCGGACAGACGCCGCTGAATCTGGCGCACGGACTACAGAGAAATGGCGTACCGATCATCGGCACCACGCCAGACATGATTGACTGTGCGGAAGATCGCTCGCGCTTCCAGCAAATGCTGCGCCTGCTGGATTTGAAACAACCACCCAATCGCACCGCACGCAGCGTGGCAGAAGCACTCACCGGCGCTTCGGAAATCGGCTATCCGCTGGTGGTACGCCCGTCCAATGTGCTGGGCGGTCGCGCCATGGAAATTATCCATGCGCAGGTTGACCTTGAGCGCTATATGCGCGATGCGGAAGAAATGTACAAGACCTATCCGGAGCGGATGCCGATACTGCTGGATCGTTTCCTTAATGATGCAATCGAAGTGGATGTAGATGCCGTATCCGACGGCATACAAGTGATAATCGGCGGCATCATGGAACACGTAGAGCAAGCGGGCGTTCATTCCGGTGACTCTGCCTGTTCCTTGCCACCTTTCAGTTTGTCGGAAGCCTTGCAAAACGAATTGCGCCGTCAGACAGTGGCGATGGCCAGGGAACTCAACGTGGTCGGACTGATGAATGTCCAGTTCGCAATTCAAGCCGGCACCGTGTATGTGCTGGAAGTCAATCCACGCGCTTCACGCACCGTGCCATTTGTCTCTAAAGCGACCGGTGTGCCGCTGGCAAAAATTGCGGCGCGCTGCATGGCCGGTCAGACACTGGCGCAGCAAGGTATCACCCGTGAGATTATTCCGCCCTATTACTCGGTGAAAGAAGCGGTGTTTCCGTTCATCAAATTCCCGGGTGTAGACACGATTCTCGGACCGGAAATGAAGTCTACC
>CAIRBC010000003.1 GCA_903876685.1 uncultured Nitrosomonadales bacterium
CACCAAGCCAAACCGCTCCCTCCCCCGAAGGGGGATGGCTGGGGAGAGGGCGAAGGTTAATGGCTAGGGTCGATGAAATTGGTGCGCAAGCGCACCCTACGAAATGGAGGTTCATGGGTAGGGATGGGGTGAGGGAAACGGGCATGATGGGTTTCATCATCAGGGGTGGCAATTTACCATGTCCGTTAGAGCCTTTGTCGGGCGCCTCGTTAGGAGCCCGACATTTCCCCTCGCTAGTTGGCCGGTTTTGCCTTGCGTAACGCAGCGATAATGGAGGCTAGTCTATGCTGCTGATCCTCGTTAGCGCTTCTAACCCGAAGGGCCGCAGCAGTCATTTTTTCGATTTCCTGCCACCCTGGCGTTGCCGATCTGCGCTCTTCCATTGCATTTTTCATCGCCATCAGTTTGAGCGTGCGTCTGGCCAGTTGAAACGCCGCTGGCGAGGGAATGTCCAGCGAAGACTCCAGTTGCAACAGCAGTTGATCCAAAGTTGCTGCCGCTTTGGTATCGCTGCCCTCAGACTTATAACGCACCTGCAGGGCTTGTTCCCAAAGGGTAGGCAAGGCCGGCAGAGCATTCCAGCGTGCCTCTAGTTCAGCAGTCGGAGTGGTTGCTTCCATTTCCGCACATAAAGCCAGTTTAGCGGACAGCGCATCGCAAATTTGCTGCCAGGAACGCTGCGCGCTGCCTGCAATATGCGCCTGTGCCGCTTCTCGAGCCGCACGATAACTGGCATCAAGCCTTGCGGCCTGGCTTCTGGGTGCTTCTCCAGCCTTGTTCCATTCACTTTCCACGCTGGCCAACGTGCGCTTGATTTCAGCGGGCGTCGTATCCGGATGAAGTGCTTCCAGTCGCTCAATCAAGGCTTCGCGTACCCCCTGATTTGCCTTGTATTCCGCATCGCGGACACTGAAGGCCGCTTCGCGCTGGCTCATCAGCGCATCGGTTGCTGCCTTGAATTCAGACCATAACTGATTTTCGGTCTTACGCGGGAGCGGTTGCGATTTCGCATGAACTTGCCACTCAGTCTGCAATTCGCGCAGTTTGACCATCATATCCCGGCGTTGCGCATCCTGACCCAACGCCTTGGCGCGTTCGATCAATTGCAGACGTTCCGCTTCAGCACTCACCTGCAATTCTTTCAGCGGCGTTTCCAGTCGTGCCACACTGGCCTTCATCCGTTCCAGCAGCGCCGGCTGTGATTTGTGCGGTGCAGTATGTTCAAGCGGCCCCAGCTTGCGCCATTCCACTTGAAAATGCGCCAGTGCCCGCTTAATTTCAATCCAATCCGGCGTTTGCTGTTCGGTAGCGGCTATATTGATCGCATCCAGTTCATTTAGCAGGTTTTTCCGCGCGGTCAGGTTTTCCTGCCTGGCCTCTTTCAATTGGGCGAGATGGGCCGCAACCGGCATATAGGCGGTTCTCAAGGCAGCCTCAAAACGCTGCCACAGCGGTTTGTTGGTAGCACCTCCCAGACGATCCAGCTCCTTCCAGCGCAGTCGCAACTGTTCAATACTGGTGTCCAGTTGTTTTATTTGCAATTTCGGCGGACGCTCGCCCTCGGCTACCACCGTCGTCGCCGCGAGCGCTTCCGCTTCGACCACCAGATCATCGCGCACCCGTCCGCCGCCCCAGTGCTGCCATCCCTTGAGGCGGGTAAATTCAGCTTGCAGTGCGCCGATACGCGTTTGCAAAGCGGCACCGATACCGCCTTTTTCGGCAGCTGACTGCAGGCTGGTCAGTTGCTTGGCGACCTCTAGCAGATTTCCGGCGGCCAACAACGCTTCGGCAGCTTCTACCACGGCAAGCAATGACTGAATCTGTGCTTGCTGCACCGCCTTTTCCTTCTTGCTGGCGATCAGGCTGCTTTGTTTTTGCAGTTTTTTGCGGGCGCTGTCCTGCTGTTGCAGATATTCGTCAAACCGGGCATTCAGCGCGTTGATGATATGCTTGTCAGCGATTTGCGGGAGTGTTTGCCAGCGTGCGCTAAGAGCCGAGTAAAGTGCGCTCGCATCGACGGCGTTTTGATTTTCATGCAACTCTTCAAGTAACAACAGTTTTTCCCTGATCACGGCAGCATCCTGCAGCGCTGACTCAATTGCGGTGACCAGCGCAGCAATAGCCGCATCTTCGGTAGTATTTTCCGGCATGGCAGTCAGTGTAGCTCTGGCATTTTCGCAGGCAGCGGCAAGTGTTTCCCCCAGTCCTTGCAGACCTGCGCTGGTGGCAGTCACCGTAGCACCTGCCGCACATAATCCTGCCAGAGCCTGATTTGCCGCGACTGACCAGCGACTGACAGCACGCTTGTGTTCACCTCGGGTGCGTATCAATTCAGCCAGTTCATTTTGCAATTGGGCAAAACTGTGTTTTTCTGCTTCAATAATCAGTGTGGTGTCCAGTGCTTCCCATGCCTGGTTAATCTCGGCGAGGCGATTGGCAGGAACCAGCGGCGCCTCAAGCAGCGCGGTGGCGGCTTTGATTAGCTCTGCGGCACCCGTGCGCGTCTCGCGCTGCTTGACCTGCGCTTCAAAGCGTTGTTTCGCCAGGCTATGCACGCGCCGGTCATGTTTTCTAAACTCCCGCTCAGCAGCCTTCAGGCCGTCTTCGGTGGTTAATTCCTGAATGCAAATGAGTTTTTGCTCGACAGAGGGTGCTGCGGCGGCCAGCGCCAGCAGCGCCTGATCATCGCCCAGTGCCGCTTTAAGCCGGTTTTCCCACTCGGCTTCGGCGGTAGGTTGAGGGATTGTTTCAGGAATGATTTCTGCTTGGGCAGGACTTTTTTGGATAAATTTGCTGAACATATTTTACGATACCCGAACTTTATGGATCACGCTTGGTGAATTTGTAGTCATACTTTAACTGATTAGATCGCCGAATTCATAACTATAAACCAGAAAACTCAATTAGACCTACAAAATAGCATTCTTATTGCATTCGGTAAATATCTGTGTCGCCTTTATTGCGTTGAATATCAATCTGACCGTGTCAGATAAACACCGACATGAAATTTCTGCTATTCCTGCAATAAAATTCCGAAGCGCTTATATTTTACAGTCGCCTCCCCCGTTATGCTTCATCCACTGCCATGCGATGTTTAAACGCATCGTCAAACAAGTGCTGATAAAACAGGAGGGATCATGAAAGTTTTCATTGTAGAAGATTCAGCTACCGTGCGTGGACATCTGCAGTTAATGATGTCGGATATCCCAGGTGTTTCGGTAGTCGGCAGTGCTGCAGATGAGCAGGGCGCGATTGTGCGCATCAATGAAATGCAACCTGATGTGGTTACGCTCGATTTATGTCTGCAGCAAGGCTCCGGATTAGGCATACTGGAATATCTCAAGCTGCAGCATCCGGCAATCAAGGTGATTGTGTTGACCAATAATGTCGACGAGTTTTACGTCGATAGTTGCAAGCGTAGCGGCGCAGCGTTTGTGTTTGACAAAACGTTTCAATTTTCACGCGTAAATTCGGTTTTATGGTCGTGGATCAATGCCGGCCAAAGCCCGGTATTTACCGGCAATTAAATAATGGAGAATGCCATGCAGGCAAACGAAACAGCAAAGGAACTTCTGACTTTTACCCTGGGCCGCGAGGAATATGGTATCGACATCCTTAAAGTTCAGGAAATTCGCGGTTATGAGGCAGTCACCACCATAGCCAACTCACCCGCCTTCATTAAAGGGGTGATCAATTTGAGGGGGATTATCGTACCCATCATCGATATGCGCATCAAATTCAACCTGGGGAGCGTGACTTATAACGAGCTCACCGTGGTCATCATCCTGAATGTGGCCAAGCGGGTGGTCGGCATCGTGGTGGATGGGGTGTCCGATGTGATTGAACTCTCCGCAGATGAGTTAAAGCCCGCGCCAGAGTTCAGTTCCGCGCTGGATATGCAATACATCAGGGGACTGGGGACGGTGGATCAGCGGATGATTATCGTGGTAGACATCGAAAAGCTGATGCTCAGTCGCGATATGGAATTGGTCGAAATGGCGGAAGCCGCATAGTTTAATTTTTTTAGGAGAATTAGTGATGTCTAGTATGAAAGTAGGAATGCGTTTGGGCCTGAGCTTCGCGCTGGTAACCTTGATGTTGATCATTATAGGCGTAATAGGCCTATACAGCATGCGCGGTTTGCAAAATGATATCCAGGACATGATAAACGACAAGTTTCCCAAGGCTATCTGGGCGAATAACATGGTAGATGGCGTACACAACATAGCCCGTCATATGCGCAATGCACTGCTGGAATCCGAAAAGGACAAGATTGCACAGGAAGTAAGTGCCATCGAAACGGAGCGCAAAGTCATCAAGGAACATCTGGATAAACTTCAAGACAAGATTAAATCAGAAACGGGCAAGTCATTGCTGGCAAAGGTAATTGAGGCGCGCACCCTCTATGTCGGGTCGCAGGACGAATTCCTGAAGTTGCTGCGTGAGGGAAAGCAGGCGGAAGCAAAAACGTTGTTGCTGGTGGAAATCCGCCCACAACAGAGTAACTACATTTCAAGCATCGGCAAGCTGATAAATTATCAGGAAGAATTAATGTCCGAAGCCGGCAAGAACGCTGATCATGAAGTACAGCGTAACCTGCTGACTATCCTGATACTCGGATTTTTGGGGATTACGGTCTCTGTGGGTATGGGCTTTGCCATCGTCAAGGGGTTGATGAGGCAGTTGGGCGGTGAACCTGAAGAGGCTGCTGCACTGGCTTTGAAAGTGGCCAGCGGCGATCTGAGCAGCACCATAAATTTGCGCGCCAATGATAGTACCAGCATCATGGCTGCCATGAAACAGATGCAGGATTCGATTAACGGTTTTGTTGCTGCACAAGGCGCACATGCCAAAAAACATGCTGAAGGCTGGATCAAGGAACAGATCGACGACAGCCGTTTCCCCGGTACCTACGGAAAAATGGCGCGCGAAATTAACGAACTGGTCAATTCGCACATTGCCGTCAAGATGAGGATTGTCGAAGTAATTGCGCAATATGCCAAGGGTGACTTCTCGATTGACATGGATCGATTGCCCGGCGACAAGGCCAAAATTACCAGCGCGATTGATGCCGTCAAGAAATCACTGCTGGACATCAGCAGTCAGATCAAGCTGCTGGCAGAGGCTGGCGCACGCGGAGATTTCAGTCAGCGCGGCGAAGCGGCGCGCTTCGAATTTATGTTCCGCGACATGATGCAGGACATGAATCAGCTGATCGAAACCTGCGATGTCGGCTTTAGTGATGTAGTGCGAGTGGCTAATCTACTGGCCAAAGGCGATCTTACCCAGACCATCACCAAAGATTATCCCGGCGTCTTTGGTCAGACCAAGGATGCCGTGAACGGCACCGTGGAAAATCTCAAGGTGCTGGTCAGCGACATCAAGGATGCCTCCGACACCATCAATACCGCTTCCAAAGAAATTGCGTCTGGTAATGCCGATCTTTCACAACGCACCGAAGAACAGGCCAGCAGCCTTGAAGAAACCGCAAGCAGCATGGAAGAGCTGACGTCGACCGTTCGGCAGAATGCAGAAAACGCTAAACAGGCCAACCAGTTGGCGATAGGTGCCTCCGACGTGGCAGGTAAGGGTGGCAGTGTAGTTAGCCAGGTGGTGGTCACCATGGATTCGATTAATGCCTCTAGCCGCAAGATTGTAGACATCATTTCGGTGATCGATGGCATCGCCTTCCAGACTAATATCCTGGCGTTGAATGCGGCGGTGGAAGCAGCCCGCGCGGGTGAACAGGGTAGAGGCTTTGCAGTAGTCGCGGGAGAAGTGCGTAATCTGGCGCAACGCTCGGCGGCAGCGGCCAAGGAAATCAAACAGCTTATCGGTGATTCTGTCGAAAAAGTTGAAGGTGGCAGCAAGCTGGTCGCTCAGGCTGGTCAAACCATGGAAGAGATAGTGCTCGCGATCAAGCGTGTGACCGACATCATGTCCGAAATTAGTGCGGCTTCCGCAGAGCAAAGCCAAGGTATAGAGCAGGTCAATACCGCCATCACGCAAATGGACGAAGTGACTCAGCAGAATGCGGCTCTGGTCGAAGAAGCGGCAGCGGCTGCAGAATCGCTGCAAGAACAGGCACAGAACCTCACCGTATCGGTGGGAACTTTCAAGGTGGATACGCACAGTATGCTGGCACCGGCACGTAAGCCTGCCCCTGCAGCGCATGCCGCACCCGCACGCCATACCTCTACTGCATTACAGGCGCCACACAGGAGTGTTGCTGTGGTAAAGGCCGCCCCGCGCAAAGCTCCCCCTAAACTCCAGGACAAGGATGGTGAATGGGCCGAATTTTAAGGCATGACTAACTTATTGAAGCAGCGCTAATTTTTCACGGCGCTGCCTATACTTGTCATCGTTAATTAACCTTTCCTCAGACGGGTGTTTTTGAGGAAAATATCAGGAAAAGCAGGAGACCAAAATGAAATTTTTAAATTTATTGTTGCTGGCAACTTTTTTTGTAGCGCCTGCATTTGCTGCTGAACATGAGCATGGTGATGCAGCGCTAGCACAGGCGTTCATTCGCGAGATTCAGTCGGTGAATGCCGCTTATAGCCATAATCATAAGTCAGTTTTCTTCCAGAATCTCGCCAAGGGGCAACATCCCCGTGCGACGGTGGTCACTTGCTCAGATTCACGCGTACATACCAATATGCTGGATAAAACACCTGAAGGCGACCTGTTCATGGTGCGCAATATAGGCAACCAACTGGCAACCGCTGAAGGCTCGGTGGAGTATGGCGTGAACCATCTGGGCTCTTCACTGCTCTTGATCATCGGACACTCCAGGTGTGGCGCAATAGCAGCGGCCAGTGGTGATTACTCCAGCCTGGAGCCTTCGATCAAGAATGAACTGGATACCATTCATATCGATAAGGGGGTGGCGAATATCGACGGGGTGAAAACCAATGTCAATAATCAGGTTGCCAGAGCGCTAAAGTTGTTTGATTCCAAGGTTAATCAAGGGCATCTGCTGGTGGTGGGCGCTGTTTATGACTTTGCCAATGACACAAAGCAAGGTGCCGGCAAGCTTAACGTGATCAATGTCAATGGTGTAACCGACGCGGCAGGAATGTCGGAATTACTTTCTGCCAAACGTGCTGGAGGTGAGCATCACGAGCATCCTTAAAATATTTGGAGGCATTTTCTGGAAATTTCAAAAATACCGATTAGAATTGCACTGTCACAGGTAAATCAAGTCGGGTAAATTTTGCAGATATCCTGAAATTCTGCTGAAGCGGGTGCTAAGCGCAACAATACGCTGTTTCAATTGGTTGGAAATTTAACAGAGCGAGTTTATCTTGCCTGCGATGACTGAAGCACCTTTTGCGAGTTTGCGTACAATTTTTTAACTGAGCTTTTCAGGATACCGCTTTGAAAATGGAACAGGAATGAACCCTAAATTATTGGTCGTTGATGACGATGAAATTATCCGCATTCTGGCTCAGGATATGCTTGAGCAATACGGCTATACGGTTCAGACTGCAGAAGAAGGTGAAGCTGCCTGGGCGCTGGTCGATCGCAGTGCGGTACCATTCGATCTGGTGTTGCTGGATAAGCAAATGCCGAAACTCGGTGGTATTGCCTTGCTCAAGCGTATCAAAGCCGATAGCCGCTTCAAGGATCTGCCGGTCATCCTGATGACCTCAGATAGTCGCCAGGAAGATATTGCCGAAGGCCTGGCTGAAGGCGCTTCATACTATCTTACCAAACCATTGGTGGAAAATATTTTGAAATTTGTCGTCAAGAATGCGCTTGAGGACTTTGTGCAGTTCAAGGAATTGCGCACGCTGGTAGGACAGCAGTCAAGCAGCATGACTCTGTTGCGCAGCGCTGATTTTTGTTTCCGCACAATGTCTGAGGCCAAAGATCTTGCGTTACTACTGGCCGATCTCAGCATGTATCCGGAGCGTACTGTCAATGGTTACCTGGAACTGTTGATCAATGCGGTAGAGCACGGCAATCTTGCCATTACTTATGATGAGAAAGGTCAGTTGTTGCGGGAAGATCGCTGGTTGAAAGAGATTGAGTCCAGGCTGCTAAGCCCCCAATATTCAGGATTGTCGGTGAATGTTACACTCCTGAAGACCCCCTCTGCCAGCATCGTGACAATTTCCGACCAGGGTAAAGGTTTTGACTGGCAGGCGTATATGGAATTTAGCTCGGAGCGCATGTTTGACCTGCATGGCAGAGGAATTGCGGTATCCAAATCAGCCTGTTTTGATGATCTTGAATATTTAGGTAACGGCAGCAGCGTTGTAGTGACCGTGCGCTTGCCATGCTCGCCAGCATAGTGTTGACTTAGCCTTGCCCTTACAGAATAGCATCGAATGTCTGCAAAAACTCCACTGAGCTTTAACCATCGCCACTTTTGGTTTCGTTCGCTCAACACCAGGGTTACTGTTTTTACGCTGACTATTTTTGTGCTCGGTATATGGTCGTTGTCTTTCTATCTCAGCAAAATGCTGCAGGAAGATATGCAGCGTCTGTTATACAAGCAGCAATTTTCTACGGTGTCTATCCTGGCCGGGGATATCAACGATGAATTGAACGAACGCCTGAATGCCCTGAAATCCGTTGCCGCTGGCATTTCCCGGTTTTCGGCTCCCAAGGATTTCCAACAATTTCTGGAACATCGTCCGGTATTTTTGTCGCTATTTAACGGCGGCGTCTATGTTGCGCAAACAGACGGTATCGTGATTGCGTCGTTACCGGTCTCGTTAAACCGGCTGGGTGAGAATTATATGGAGCGTGATCATGTGGCAACCGCGCTCAAGAAGGGTAAAGCCACGGTCAGCGAGGTGACCATAGGCAAAAAATTGCATAAGCCCGTTTTTGGCATGGCAGCGCCTGTAACAGACAGTCAGGGTAAGGTAATAGGCGCGCTGGTGGGGGTCGTCGATTTGACCCGGCACAGCTTTCTCGACAAAATCACCAACAATCGTTATGGTGAAACCGGCGGTTACTTGCTGATTGCACCCAGGCAAAGATTGATCATTTCCGCGACAGACCCCACGCGCATCATGGAAGTGCTGCCACCCGTCGGCATTAGCGCCGGTGTGGAACGTTTCATCAACGGCTATGAGGGTTCTGCCGTGTTCGTCAACCCCCGTGGCGTGGAAGTGCTGGCCTCAGCCAGGGGCATACCGGCGGCGGGTTGGTATGCGGTGGCGGCGCTGCCCACACTGGAGGCCTTCGCGCCGATAAATTCCATGCAAAGTCGAATGCTGCTGGCTACGATGCTGCTGACGATATTGGCAGGCGTGCTGACCTGGTGGATGTTGCGGCGTCAGCTTTCGCCGATGCTTGCAACCATAAAAACACTTGCCACGTTGTCGGACACGACCAGGCTGCCTGTGGCACGTCAGGACGAAATAGGCGAATTGATCGGGGGCTTCAATCGCTTGTTAAGTACCTTGGAAACTCGAGAAAAAGCGTTACAAGAAAGTCAGTATTTGTTGATAAAGGCGCAACTAATCGCGAATCTGGGTAGCTATGTGCTAGATTTTTCAAGCAGATTATGGAAAAGCTCGGATACGCTTGATAAATTGTTTGGCATAGACAAGTCTTATCGGCATACCATTGAAGGATGGGAAGCGCTGATCCATCCTGACGACAGAGCCCTGCTTGACGACTATTTATTGAAGGAAGTGTTTGCCAAGGGAGGCGCTTTTGACAAGGAATATCGCATTATTCGTCAAACAGACTTGACCACAAGGTGGATGCATGGTCTGGGTAATCTGGAATTTGATACTACAGGTCAGGTGCTGAAAATGCACGGCACGGTTCAGGATATCACCGAACGTAAACTGAATGATGCCAACTTGATTCTACTGGCTAATCGTTCGGAAGCCTTGTTAATGATGCCGGTGATGGCCGAGAATATTAGTGAGAGTGCCTTCATGCAATATGGTTTGGGGATTGCCGAGCAACTCACCGGCAGCAGATTGGCTGTCCTGCATTTTGTCGATGAGGAACAGCAAAATGTAGAACTGATGTCCTGGTCATGTAACGAAGGCAAGTGTAATACGGTTTTAGCCAGCTCTTTAACTCAGCCAGAAATCTGGACGAATGCGTTGCGCCTGCATGAACCGGTGGTTTGTAATCAGAATTTTCCCAATCAGTTATCGGATGATCAGACCAGTCTGTGCCGTTTTGTCTGTGTACCGGTGATCGAAGGCGATCTGGTGCGTATCCTGGTCGGCATAGGCAATAAAGCAGAGCATTACACCAGTCTGGATGTGGAAACCGTGAAACTGATCGCCGAAACCATTTGGCGCATCGTTCATCAGCGTCGTGTGGACACTGCGTTACGCGAAAGCGAGCAGCGCTATCGCGCGGTGATCGAATCCGCCAGTGACGCCATCGTCACCGCGGATAACTCGGGGAATATCGTCGGCTGGAATCACCGTGCCGAAATTATCTTTGGCTACACAGCGGCAGAGATCAATGGTCGCTCGCTGAAGATGTTGATGCCAGCACGCCATCGTGACCGGCACCAGCATGGCATGGATCAACTCAGTGCGGGTGCAACGCCCTGTATTATCGGCAAAACGATGGAAGTGGAAGGCTTGCGCCAGGACGGTAGTGAGTTTCCAATGGAACTGTCGCTGGCTCAGTTGAAAGTCAACGACGGCCTGTACTTTACCGGTATCATCTGTGACATCACCGAGCGCAAATTGGCGCAGCAGGCCTTGCACGAAAGCGAAGAAAAATACAAGCGACTGGTCGAGAATTCGCCAGATATCGTGTATGCGTTTTCGCTGAAACGAGGCGGTATTTATTATTCTCATCAGGCTACCCGCATACTCGGCTATAGCCTGGAACATCTGTATGCTCATCCATACCTGTGGAATCAATCCTTGCATCCGGATAATCGCACGTTGGTCGAGCATGCCATTGAAGCATTTAAATCAGGAATCGCTTTCAATATCGAATATCAAATCAAAAATGCACGGGGGGAATGGCTGTGGTTTTATGACCGATCCATCGGCTGTATAGAAAAAAACGGTGAGCTGATTGTCGAAGGTATCGCGATGGATATCACCCTGCGCAAAACCGCCGAGAACCAATTGCGCCAACTCTCACTGGCAGTTGAGCAAAGTTCGGAAAGTATCATTATCACTAATACCGAGGCCTGCATCGAGTATGTGAACGAGAATTTTATGCAGGCTACCGGCTATAGTCGTGAAGAGTTGATAGGCCAAAATCCGCGTATCCTGCATTCTGGCAAGACGCCACCTGAAACCTTTGTCGAAATGTGGGAACAGCTTGTTCAGGGCTTGCCGTGGAAAGGTGAGCTATATAACCGCAGGAAGGACGGCACCGAGTATATCGAATTCGCCATCATTACTCCGCTGCGCCAGGCAGATGGTCGTATCAGCAATTACGTGGCGGTAAAGGAAAATATCACCGAGAAAAAACGGTTGGCACTGGAGTTGGATCGTCATCGTCATCATCTGGAAGAACAGGTGATGCTGCGCACCACGCAACTTATTGCAGCCAGACAACAGGCAGATGCGGCAAATCAGGCAAAAAGCATGTTTCTGGCCAACATGAGCCACGAAATACGCACGCCGATGAATGCGATCATCGGCCTGAATTATCTGCTGCGTAAAGCCGGAGCAACCCCCGAACAAATCAGACGACTGGACAAGATAGACAGCGCCAGCCGGCACTTGCTGTCTATTATTAACGATATTCTCGATATGTCAAAAATCGAGGCAGGCAGATTGCAGTTGGAAAGCAGTGATTTTCATCTGGAAGCGATATTCGATAATGTCGCCTCTCTTATCGGCGAAGCGGCCAAGGAAAAAGGGCTGCGTATTATTCTCGATCGCGGTACTGTCCCGTTATGGCTCAGGGGAGACCAGACCCGGTTGCGCCAGTCTTTGCTCAACTATGCCAGCAATGCGATCAAGTTCACCGAAACAGGCCAGATTTTTCTGCGTGGCAGGTTGCTGGAAGAAAACGAAAATGAATTACTGGTGCGTTTCGAGGTAGAGGATACCGGCATAGGCATCGCACCGGAGCAGGCTCACCGGCTGTTTCATGCTTTCGAACAGGCAGATGCTTCGACAACCAGGCTATTTGGCGGCACTGGCCTGGGTCTGGTGATTACTCGTAGACTGGCGCAATTAATGGGCGGTGAGGTCGGTGTCGACAGCCAGCCTGGAGTCGGTAGCACCTTCTGGTTCACTGCCCGCTTGCAACGCGGCCTGGGCATCATGCCCACTGCGGCCAAACAAACGGATGCGGAGGCACAACTGCGTCTCAATTATTCAGGAGTAAAGCTGTTGCTGGCAGACGACAATGCGATTAATCGTGAAGTTTCGCTGGAGTTGTTGCATGCTGCCGGTCTGGAAGCCGATCTGGCAAGCGATGGGCTGGAAGCGGTTAAAATGGCGCAAGCACAGGCTTATGATTTGATTCTGATGGATATGCAAATGCCGAATATGGATGGGCTGGAAGCCACCCGCACCCTACGTGCGCAACCGGGCATGCAGCACATTCCGATTCTTGCCCTGACAGCCAATGCCTTCAGTGAAGATCGCCTGGCTTGTGTCGCAGCGGGCATGAACGACTTTGTTGCCAAACCAGTGGAACCGGATATGCTGTACAGTGCGTTATTAAAATGGCTCCCCGCCACTACACCTGAGAAACCTGCTATACATACCGTTCATGTCGCCAGCTTTCGGGATGAAACCTTATATTCCGGCGTACAAACTACACCGGAAAATCCACTGACGCGCCTGACCGGTATCCCTGGAATGAACGTGGCGCGTGGACTGCTCGCCTTGGGTGGCAAAACAGAAAAATACCTGAATCTGCTGCAACGTTTTATTAAATCCCATGCCGGGGATATGACATTATTGACCAGCAGACTGGCCGAGGGTGATCAGGATAGTGCCCGACGACTGGTACATTCCATCAAAGGCACTGCAGCTTCTCTGGGCATTGAACGTTTAGCAGAATTGGCAGGAAACCTGGAAGAACAATTTCGCGCCAGGCAGCATGTCGCGCTGAGCGATATCAGCGCCGAGATGTCCGCGATCACTCAGGAATTTTCCAGCCTTGCCGAGGTGCTGCCAATCGTGGCTGTCCCGGAGTTGGAGCCTCTTATGCCACTGCAGGCAGTGCTTGAAGAATTGGCTCAGTTGCTGGAACATAACGATACCGCCGCTATCGTGTTATTCGAAAAGTATGCCACTGCACTACGAACTGCTTTAGGGACAGCTTGCGATGAACTTGCGGCGCAAATCAATCAATTCAATTTTGCTGAAGCACAACAATCCTTGCAAAAGTTGCGCTCCTAACGGGCATGGCACACTGCCGCCCCACAGGATGAAACCCGCTATGCCCGTTTCCCTGAGGAACCCACTAGCCACGCCACCAGGTTGCCAAAAGACAGCAACCAAGTGGCTGGTTATCTCCCTATCCCTACCCATGAACCTCCATTTCGTAGGGTGCGCTTGCGCACCAATTTCATCGACCCTAGCCATTAACCTTCGCC
>CAIRBC010000004.1 GCA_903876685.1 uncultured Nitrosomonadales bacterium
AATTTGAACAAATACCTGAATCAAAAGATTGGTTGTTAGATATTTTTTGCAAAAAAAAGTGTGTCATTATAACAACTATTAACCCACCAAGCGAAACGGTTTTAAAACACATATCTAATAAGGATTATAATACTATTATTGTAGGGGATAATAAAACACCTTCCGAGGAATATTTAAAGTTAGATTGTATTTATTTGGATGTAAATTCCCAGAAAAAATTATTTCCTGAATTGAGTAAATTAATTCCATACAATCATTATTGTAGAAAAAATCTTGGATATTTATACGCAATAAAAAAAGGATATGAGGTTATATATGAAACTGACGATGATAATATCCCAAATACTGACTTTGATAGCTCCTTATCTCGTCTGGATAAAAAAAATACGTTATTAGTAAAACAAACAAATAGTCAATGGATAAATATTTTTAAGTTTTTTTCTGAAGATAATGTAAACGTGTGGCTTAGGGGGTTACCATTATCAGAAATACATATATGGCCTAGAGGGTTACCGTTATCTCAAGCTTACCGTATACCAGAATTTACTATTGAAAGCACCAACATACAGCCATCAATTGTTAACGGACTTGTTGAAAACGAACCCGATGTTGATGCTATATTTAGATTAACAAATTCCCATAAAAATATACACTGGAATGCTGATCAAGATGTTATTGTTGATAACGTAAATATTTGTCCATTCAATACCCAAAACACATTTTGGATAGATAAAGACATATTTGTTTGTTTGTTGATACCTTCATCCGTATCCTTTCGATATTGCGATATATTAAGAGGAATTATAACGAATATAATACTGAAAAAAGTTAATAAAAACTTAATGTTTGTTACTCCCAATGTAATACAAAATAGAAATCAACACGATATATTTCAAGACCTACAAAGCGAAATAGAAATGTATAAACATAATGAGTATATTGCAGATATAATTGAAAAGGATACTTTTGATTTAGTAACCGTTAATGATTTGATTAAAAAAATCTACACGAACCTATTAACTATGGAAATAGTTAAACAATTAGATTTAGATATTTTAGATGTTTGGTTAAATTATTTTATAGATCTAGAAACTCTGTAAAGCTATTAACTATGAATTTTTACCAAGCTTGTATAATATCTATTTAAGGCTATTTTCGTTAATTTCTCCTTGATATTGTGCAGAGGTGAAAAAATCGGAAAACAAAGAAGCAACAACAAACGCGTCGACAAAAAACGAAGCAAACGACTCATCGGGGCAGCGCCGTCCAACTGTGGACGTAGTTGAGGCCACATCTTAATCCAGATTAAATATTGTCTGGACTAAAGGGGTTCACTTTATTCAGTCTGGTGAATGACTCATTGCGTTGCGGAATAAGTTATCTCATTAATTCTCGTCTAGCTCATGGAATGCAGACCGATCAGGTTGCCGTCGATATCCTGGAAATGGCATATCCAGCCGTATTCGCCGATTGACATTTTGGAATGTTCAACCTGTCCGCCTGCCGAAGTGACTCGTGATTCCTCAATTGCACAGTCATCACATTCAAAGTAAACGATCGTGCCGTTGCCGTGTGGTTGGAAGCCTTGCATTTTTACCAGAGCGCCAGACGCGCCATAACTCGTCTTTTCTGCTGGAAATGCAGCGAGTTGAAGATGGGGCATAGGGGATTGCATCAGGGTTAATTTCTTGCACAGTACAGTTTCGTAAAACAGCATTGATTTCTCAAGATCGCTAACGTAGATCTCAAACCAGCTTACCGGATTTTGCATGATCAAACTCCAAAAATAATATCAGTGTGATAAATGCTATCACTTTCTATCAAGTTTGTAACAACTGTTGAATTTGGCTCATGCTGATAATTATCCTTAGTTGCACTTTCCTTCTGATATTATTGAATTAAAAACCAATTCCCCTGCCGGTTTGCCTAGCAGTTCAGGATGCTTCTCCAGGTATCCCAATACCAGTTCTGGCGTTACCGAAGATTTGGAGATGCAATTACTGATACCAGGCGCGGATACCACACCGGAAATGAAACCAGCACATATGCCAGCGCCCAGATTTTCCTTTTTAGTATCGGTTCCGCTCCACAAGGAACCGGGAGTTTTATGCCAGGAACGATATTCTTCACAGGCCCATTTCAACCAGAATCCATTTCGTATGGCGGAGTTAACGGTGACCGAGGTTACAACGGCTGTTTTATCTATCTGTGCAGGTTCTGCATTACAAAATTGATAAAAAATACTAGTCATCAGTAAAAAATATTTTTTCATATATTCCTTAAGGTAAGAATGCGGTAATCACTATAGCTAATGGTGCGACATCATACGCAAATATATTCGCTCGTATAAGGGAACTCTCTAATGCCATGTTTGTCGTAGGGTTACTTTGCAAGAGTGATATAAACTAATAAATTGATTATATAAATAAAAATATTTTTTCGGACGTTTATAACTCATCCAGACTCATTCTCAGGTGCGACAATAGTCGCGAAAACACTAGACAGAGTGGTTTAAACTGTGCTTTAAAAAAATTGATAAAATTGCTGTCAATCTGAATGTTTATCATATTTAACTTCTTACTGTATTTTTTTCTTGTAGTCAACGCAGTTTTATACTATAATTGTAACTAAATGTATGAATAATCTGGTTTGGTAACGATTTCGCTTGGTTCATCTATCAATACTCTATCGAGGACTTAACTATGTCAGGCTTTAAAAATCAACGACTACAGGCTTCGCCTTTGATAGTAGCGGCTCAATCATTAAACCGGTTAAGAATGGGATTGACATTAGTATTAGGGATTTTTCCTTTATTGGCCAATGCTGGCGTCACCACCAATCTGGGGACAACCGCGAATTGGACGAGTCATGGCGGAACTCTGGATGGTACCCACTACAGCGAATTGACGGATATTAGTCGCAGCACCATCGGCACCTTAGCTGCACCCAAGCTGGTTGAGGAATTTGCATTTCAGACGGGTGTCAATGGCAGTCATATGGGTGCACCATTGGTGGTTGGTACTACCCTGTATGTGGTTACGCCTTATCCCAATAATCTGGTCGCTTATGACCTGACCACCGGTTTGACTAAATGGACTTTTGCGCCATCGATAAGATCTTATGCGTTTGGTGTTAATTGCTGCGATACCGTAAATCGCGGACCGGCTTATGCAAATAATTTGATAGTATTTAATACCCTGGATGATACGACGGTGGCGGTAAATGCAACCACGGGCGCGCAGGTTTGGAGAACCACGCTCGATGACCCGAAGACTGGCGTCACTACGAATGGCGCGACTCTCATAGTGCCGAACAAGGCGATACCCGGGAAATCACTGGTAATTGTGGGTAGTTCCAGTGGTGAAATGGCGGTGCGCGGATGGGTAAAAGCCCTTGATCTCGATACCGGTGCACTGCAGTGGACTGCCTATACCACTGGTTCGGATGTCGATGTAAAAATTACCGCCAGCTATAACCCGTTTTACGCAAAAGACAAGGGCACCGATCAGGGTATCCTGAGTTGGGGAGATGCAGCCAATACCAAGTGGCAACAAGGCGGTAGTTCTGTCTGGGGATACATTACTTATGATGATGCCACGGATCTGCTGTTTTATGGTACCAGCCAGCCTGGAGTTTGGAATGCTGATCAACGTCCTGGCGACAATAAATGGGGTGCTTCCCTTTTTGCCAGAAAAGCCTCTACCGGCGAAGCGCAATGGATCTATCAGGTTACGCCCCATGATCAATGGGATTTTGATGCCATTGCGGAGAGTACCCCCTTGGATCTGACTACACCGATAGTCACCGCCAGTGGTAATCATACCCAGGTACTGGTGCATTTTAACAAGAATGGCTTTGTTTATACTTTTGATCGAGTAACTGGCGAAATATTATCTGCGCCTAATTTCGGCGTCGTGCCTGCGTCGATAAACTGGGCAGATCGTATTGATTTAACGACAGGTTTTCCTGTACTTGCGCTGGATCCCCTAAATCTTGACCCAACAACCGGTTTGCCGTTACCTCTGAAGGCAACGCATCAGGGTGTGACAACCAACAACGTGTGTCCTTCGGCGATGGGAATGAAAGGTTGGGAACCTTCGGCGTATTCATCCAAAAATAGCCTTTTTTATCTTGCAACTTTCAATCTGTGTATGAATTATCAAGGGCTGCAAGCGGAGTACATTGCAGGTGCGCCTTACATGGGTAGTGATTTAACGGTTGGATTGGGACCAGGTTACCCGGGATCATTTGTCATGGGTGAAATGGTTGCATGGGATTTCATCAAGGGTCAGCGTGCCTGGGCGCAACCTGAACCACTCCCAGCTTATGCCGGTGTACTGGCAACTGCTGGTGATCTGGTTTTTTACGGGACGCTTGACAACCAATTCAAGGCGCGTGATGCACTTACCGGCGAATTGCTGTTCACGACCTCACTGGAATGCAGCACGGTGGGCAGCCCTATCAGCTTCACTGGGCCGGATGGCAAGCAGCGTATCGCAGTCTTTTCTGGCGTGGGTTGGTTAGCCGGTGGCTTCACCATGACGCAAAGTGCCTGTCCCGGGAAATCCCGTTCGACAACCAATGGTGGCGGCAGGGTGCATGTTTATAAACTTGTACCCTAGCATTCGTTTATGACGATTAGAAAAACATTGAGTATGAAGCCGGAATTCAAGAACCTTATACTAACGCTATGGCTCTGTCTGCTGGCATCGAGTCATGCCATAGCAAACGTAGAACTGCGCGTATGCGCTGATCCGGATAATTTACCGTTCTCCAATCAGGAGCAGCAAGGCTTCGAGAACAAGATAGCGGCTGTGCTGGCTGAGGATATGCATGCCACCCTGAGCTACACCTGGATGAAACAGCGACAGAATTTTTTCCGGCAGACTCTGGGGGCGCAGCGTTGTGATCTGGTGATAGGGGTTCCTAAAGACTTCGGTCGCGTATTGACTACTCAGCCCTATTATCGCTCCAGTTATGTCCTGGTTACGCAAAATAGCAGGAACCTCAAGATAAAATCCTATGATGATCCTATTTTGCGCGGGCTGAAAATCGGTGTACATGCAATAGGCAATGACGGTTCAAACTCACCGCCGGCCGTCGCACTCGGCAGACATGGTTTGGCCAAAAACATCATTGGTTTTTCGATGTGGGGTGTAGGGTCGATTAAAAACCCCCAGGGTCAGGTTGTAGCCGCTGTGGCAAAAGGTGAAATAGATGCGGCAATTGTTTGGGGTCCCTTCGGCGGTTATTTCGCCAGTCAATATGGCGATAGTCTGACGATAGTACCGGCACCTACCGATCTGTCTATGCCGGAAATGCTGTTTGCCTATGACATTTCCATGGGTGTCAGGAAAGGCGAAACCGAGTTCGTTGAAAAATTGGAAAAAAGTATCAAACGTAATCAGGATAAGATCGACAAAATTTTATTGGATTACCACATCCCTGTCAGCCATTCTGACGTATCTAAAACACAGCTAATTAGCGGCTCTGTCGAGCTCTCCAGTAAAAAAGGGTAAATAGTCTATGAAAACTCTTACAAATTTCTTCCGGATTACCTTGGCGCTAATAATGTTGGGTCTGCTCAATACGGCATATGCGGCAGCCACCCTTAGTCCTACCACGCAGACAGTGACAGGTACTGTTAACGTGGCCTTGGTAAACAGCGCCTCCATAGTGGCTGCTGGCTTTACCGGAGCGGTGACCTATACGATCAGTCCGGCACTCTCGGCCGGATTGGTATTGAATGCCAGCACCGGGGTAGTCAGTGGTACTCCTACTGCGGCCAAGACTTTGACCAAGTACACCATCACCGCCACCGGTGCGACAGCGGGCAAGGTGACGACGGTCTTGAATATTACGATCAATAATCCGCCAGCGCTGACGCCCGCCACGCAGGCTATGTCAGGTTATGCAGGCTCTGCGCTCACTGCCTCCAAGGCCTTTACGGCCGCTAACTTTAGCGGCGCGCTAAGCTATACGGTGAGTCCGGCGTTACCCGGCGGGTTGACACTCAATGCCACTACCGGCGCTATTACCGGCACACCCACTGCTGCACAAGCACTTGCCAGCTATACCATTACCGGCACCGGTGCCACCAGCGGGTCTGCAACCTCAACCGTAACTATTACAGTGCTAACGCCTTCCATAGCGTCTGCAACTCAGACCGTGTCGGGAACCACTGGCAAGACACTGACTGCAACTAGCGCCTTTGTGGCGACAGGCTTGAGTGGAACCGTTAGCTATGCGATTGCACCTGCACTGCCCGCAGGCTTGAGCTTCAGTACCAGCAATGGGGTGATCAGTGGTACGCCAACCGCCATTTCAGCGCAAGCCAGTTATACGGTGACGGCGACAGGAGCGACTGGCGGCACGGCAACAGCACAAATCAGCCTGGGCGTAGTAGCGCCTCCGCCTGCGCTAACCCCGGCGACGCAGACGGTCAGCGGCGTAATGAATACGGCCATCAAGGCTACCACGGCATTTACCGCCAGCAATTTTACGGGTGTGGTCAGTTATAGTATCAACCCGGCCTTGAGCGCAGGTCTCAGCCTGAATGCCAGCACCGGTGTCCTTAGTGGGACACCTACCGTTGATCAGGCAGCGACCAGTTATACGATTACGGCTAGCGACGGCATCAGTTCTGCTAACGCTACGGTGAGCATTAGCATCGCACTGCCACCCGCAACATTGACACCGACCTCACAGTCGGTCATAGCGCAGGTAGGCATGGCTATCACACCTACTTCAGCCTATGTCGGGAACTATTTTGCAGGCGTGGTCAGTTACGCGATCACACCAGCCTTGCCCGGCGGTTTGACACTAGATCCAGCCACCGGCATCATTTCTGGTACTCCTGCGACCCTACAAGCTGCGACCAGCTATAGCGTCACAGCCTTGGGTGCCACCAGTGGTACGGCTTCCTCCAAAGTAACCATTACGGTTTTATCCCCTGCTTTGAGCCCGTTGTCTCAAACGGTTTCCGGCACGGTGGGTAAGGCAGTAACCGCGAGCAGTGCCTTGGTTGCATCGGGTTTCAGCGGTACGGTTAGCTACGCGATTGCACCTGCGCTGCCTGCGGGTTTGAGCTTCAGTACCAGCAATGGGGTGATCAGTGGCACGCCCACGGCTGTCTCTGCGCTAGCCAGTTATACAGTGACCGCAAAAGGGGCTACTGGAGGCATTGCAACTGCTAGCATCAGTCTGAGTATTGCACCTCCGCCTCCCGCCCTCACACCTGCGACGCAAACGCTCTCAGGCGTAATGGGTACTGCAGTCACAGCAACCGGTGCATTTACCGCCAGTAATTTTACCGGTGTCGTTAGTTACACCATCAGTCCTGCCTTGAGTGCAGGACTCAGTCTGAATGCCAGTAGCGGGGTGGTTAGCGGGATACCCACGGTAGCTCAGGCATTGACCAGTTATACGATTACTGCGACAGATGGAACTGGCTCTGCAACCGCTACCCTGAGCATCACTATCACGATGCCGCCGGCAACTCTGACGCCTGCACTGCAGACGGTCATCGCTCAAGTGGGCATTGCAAACACGCCTACTTCAGCTTATGTCGCCAATTATTTTGCGGGCGCGGTCAGTTATTCGATCTCCCCTGCCTTGCCCGCCGGCCTGACACTCGACACGACTACCGGTATTATTAGCGGCACACCTACCACACAGCAGTTGGCCACTAGTTACAGCATCACCGCCAAGGGTGCGACCAGCGGTACGGCTTACTCGACAGTCGCCATCACCGTCTTATCGCCGGCTATCACACCGGCAACACAAACATTGTCGGGTACCATGGGCAAAGCCCTTACGGCAAGCAGTGCTTTTGTTGCCTCGGGTTTTAGTGGTACGGTTAGCTACGCCATTGCACCTGCCGTTCCAGCGGGCTTGACCTTCAGTACCAGTAAAGGCACGATTAGTGGTACGCCTACCGCCATTTCTGCGCTGGCGAGTTATACCGTGACGGCAACAGGATCTACAGGTGGTATTGCAACGGCGTTAATCAGTCTGACTATTGCACCGCCACCTCCGGCCATTACGCCAGCGAACCAGACACTTGCCGGGGTGACGGGGTCCGCAGTAAAAGCCACCAGTGCCTTTGTCGCGAGCAATTTTGCAGGCGCAGTCAGCTATACCATTAGTCCGGCTCTCAGCGCAGGTCTTAGCCTGAATGCCAGCACGGGTGTGATCAGCGGTGTTCCTAGCGTGGTACAGGCAGTGACCAGCTATACCGTGACGGCTACCAGTGGTACAGGTACGGCTACCGCCAGCATAAGCATTACCATCACGCCACCGCCAACCGGCATTACCCCGGCGACTCAAACGCTGACTGCAGCGGTGGGCGCTGCAATAACGCCAACCACCGCCTTCACTGCGGTCAGTTTTGGTGGTGCAGTCACATATACAGTCAGTCCGGCGCTACCGGCTGGTTTGACCATCAATGCAACGACCGGCGCCATTTCAGGCACAGCCACCACGGCACAGGCGGCAACCACTTATACGGTGACCGCTAAAGGTGCAACGAGTGGTTCGGCAACCGCCACGGTTAGCATCTCGGTGGTACTATCTACGCTCAGTCCTGCCAGCCAGACCGTGTCAGGCACAGTGGGCATTTCGATTACGGCGACCAGCAGCTTTGTGGCAACGGGATTTACCGGCACCATTACTTACACCATTGCTCCCGCACTACCAGCAGGCTTGAGCATGAGTAGCAAAGGTGTCATTAGTGGCAAGCCGACTGCAGTCTCAGCCTTGACCAGTTATACGGTGACTGCAACAGGAGCGACACGCGGTTCAGCAACCTCCCTGCTAAGCATCGTCATCGTTGCTCCACCACCCGTGGTAACGCCTGCTACGCAAACACTCACGGGCGTGATGAATACCGCCGTCAAGGCGACCAAGACTTTGGTAGCCACCAATTTCACGGGCGCGGTCAGCTACACCATCAGCCCTGCGTTGAGCGCGGGTCTGAGCCTGAATGCCAGTACCGGTGTCATTAGCGGAGTGCCCACTATCGATCAGGTATTGACCAGCTATACCATTACGGCCACTGATACGCTAGCCAATACTGCGACAGCTACCATCAGCATTACTATTGCTCTGCCACCGCCTTCGCTTACGCCGACCTCACAATCGGTGATCGTTCCGGTAGGTGCCGCAATTACGCCAACCGCAGCCTATGTTGCCAATTACTTTGTGGGTGCGGTGAGCTATAGCATTATCCCGGCACTGCCAGCGGGCTTGGCCATGGACAGCACGGGTGTGATTAGCGGAACACCTATAGCTACCCAGCCAGCGACCACCTATACCGTGACAGCAACCGGTGCAACCAGCGGCGTAGTCACTGCTATCGTGATAATCTCGGTTCCCCCGGCTGCTATTACCCCTGGCGCACAGGCAGTATCAGGTAAAATTAATACGGCTATCAAGGCAACCAAGCCATTCACGCCCAGCTACTTTAGTGGCGTAGTCAGCTATAGCATTGCGCCGGCATTGACAAGTGGTCTGGTGCTGGATAGCACGACAGGTATTATCAGCGGTACTCCAACCACTATTCAGTTGCTGACTGCCTACACCATTACTGCCACTGACGGTCTTAGCGGTAGCGCCACGGCTTTGGTTAATATCACCATATTGCCTGATATGACACCGACCAGTCAGACGCTGAAAAATCCGGTAAACGCCCCTCTGCCTGCAAGTGCTGCTATCACCCCGATAGGCTTTGCTGGCATCGTGGCGTATACCATTAGCCCTGCACTGCCCACTGGGCTGGTCATCGATAGCACTACCGGTATAATCAGCGGAACCCCTGTCTTACCCCAGGCGGCGACTAAGTATACCCTTAGCGCTAGCGATGGAATCAGCGGCACGGCGACGGCAACGGTCAGTATTGCGATCACCAATCCACCGAATTGTATGCCCAAGACTTTAAGCGATGCAGAAGAAGGTCGCAGAGCCTATATGAGATTGAATTGCTATAGCTGTCACGGCATGGCAGGCACTGGCGGTATGGGTCCAAAAATTGTCGGTGAGGGTGGCGGTGTAAAAGAGGTGGTTCCAAACGGTTCGGATGGCGGTATGCCCGCGTTTGGCGACTATACCTGCGCGAGTGATGTGGTGTATCTGTCAGCCTATTTGAATTCGCTCAACGGCAAAAATCCACCCGCTTTCAAACACTGGTGGGAGCCTGCCCCTTCACAATAATGTGACATTGAGTGAAAACGTCGGGTTAAAATGTGCCCGACCTACCCGGCTGATCCCGGTTTTGTGAAAAGATCTGCCCGACCTACCTAGTAGAGTATGTCGGGCAATTTTTTTGTTACCCGACGTTCAATATTTGAAGTTCTGACGGGTAGATTTCATACGCTTTAAACATTTTATCATTGCGACTTAATATGTCGCATGGTTAGATTAGTATTTGATCTAGTTGTGTAGGTTGGGCAACATCTTTTTGTTGCCCAACATTCATTAGGGAAACGTCGGTCACGAAAAGATGTGCCCGACCTACACAGAGTACCCTATTCGGGGTTAGGCTCGGTCGAGTTTATCGGTATTGTTGAGGCATTAACGGGTTGCATATATGGCATTGAAATTTCACTTTTCGAACCACCTCGAAGCGCTGGAGGCGGAGCTTTGGCAAAATATCGCGGCCTCAGCATTGGATCCTTTTTTGCCTGAATATGTCATCATTCCCAATTCGGCAGTTCAACGAAGTTTAACGTTGAGTTACACCCGTTATTTTGGGGTGTGCGCGAATGTCAGTTTTGAATTTCTGGCCAAGTGGCTGTGGTGGCAAATGCGCCGGATGATGAATAGTGTTTCTGATGAATCTCCACTGGCTCCTGAAACGTTGACCTGGCGCATCTTGCGTTTGTTGAACGATGACAGGATCAAAGGCTTGCCGCGCTTGCGTGAATATCTGGCGAACGCCGATGCTACGATGCGTTATGAACTGGCTGATCGGATCGGGCAGTTGTTTGATCGCTATCTGACTTATCGGCCGGAATGGCTCACGGCCTGGGGACAGGGGCTACAACCCGATGATATTCCAGACACCCGAGCAAGCCAGCAAGATGCACAATGGCAGCGTGTTTTATGGAAATTGATTTCAGAAGAACTGTCGCTGGCTAACATCCATCCCATAGACGAGTTTCTCGCACAGCTAAAAAAAAATGGCGACAAGTCTGTTTTGCCCGCACGTCTTTCGCTGTTTATGCTGCCGGATCTGCCGCCACTGCACTTGAAAGCACTGGAAGGACTCTCTCACTGGATGGAGATTGATGCTTACTTCCTCAATCCCTGCCGCGAATACTGGTTTGATATTGTTCAGCCTAAAAGACTTGCCTATCTGAGACAAAAAGGTGATATCCACGCTGAAACCGGCAACCGGCTGTTAGCAAGCTGGGGGCAGTCCTCAAACAGCACTTTGAAAATGCTGTTTGAGCAGACTAGCGGACTGATGGCAGATGAGCAGAATTTTGTTGATGGTGTTGAGGACACGTTACTCTCCAGAGTTCAACAGGCCATTCTGGAGTTGTGCGAATTGGAACCGGAGTCATTGACGGACGTTGCCGGGGATGGAAGTATTCAAGTGCATTGCTGCCATGGTATCAATCGTCAGCTTGAAGTGCTGCATGATTGTCTGCTGGCAGAATTTCGCAAGGATGGCAGTTTGGCGCTCGATCAGATTATAGTGCTGGTTCCTGATTTGCAGTCCGTTGCCGGTTCTATTAACGCGGTATTCGGCGGCGCACCCAGGGAGCGACGTATTCCTTTTCATATTACCGGCTTGCCCATGGTGGTCGAAAACACTCTGGCCAGAGTGCTGGTGAAGCTCTTGCAATTACCCGGTTCCCGTTTTGAGGCCAGTCGTGTACTCGATCTACTGGAAGAGCCTGTGCTGGCAAAACGTTTTGCGCTGGATGTAACGGCTCTGGAGCCTATCAGACAGTGGTTGAAGGAGGCGGGCATCCGCTGGAGTCTGGATGCAGAAGGGCGTAAACGACTCAGCGGCGTTGCCGATCCGCGCCATACCTTTGAGCAGGGTATCACGCGGCTATTTCTAGGCTACGCCCTGCCGGGAATAAACGAGCCGATTGCAGGTCTGTTGCCCGCAGGCAATATACACGGCAGCCATGACGAGAGCACTGCAAAGGTTTTTGCACGCTTTGCCCTGGCAGTGGCAAGTCTGGGTGAGCTGGCGGAACGGGTACGATTACAGCCCACACCTCGGGAATGGCGGGAGCTGCTGGATGATATACTGGAAAACCTGCTTGAATGGGATGACAGTTTGCTGAACGAAGAAAAACAGCTACGACAGCAAATCAGCATGCTTGCCGACGCCTGGCAAGCGGCTACCTTTGATGCTGCGTTGCCGGTGGAGGTGGTACTGGCAGCGCTGGAAAAGGTGGGCAACAGCATACCAAGCGTGCGACCTGAAGGTACGCTAACTTTTGCCCCATTATCCGGAATGCGCGGCTTGCCCTATCGTCAGATATGTCTGCTCAACATGAATGACAAGGATTTCCCCTGCGCGACCCGACAGCAGGAGTTCGATTTAATGTCGCTGGTTCCCAGACCCGGAGACCGGCAGCGCGCTCAAGATGATCGGGCAATCTTCCTGGAATCCTTGCTGGCGGCTCGCCAAAGACTGTGGATTGCTTATAACGGCAAGAGTCCGCGAGACAATCAAGCAGTACCTCCATCGCTGCTGGTCGCGCAATTGCTGGATGAACTGGCACAAGCGTGTGTGGCAAGCGCCGCAGATTCTGTCGAACTGCTAAACGCCAAGAAGCATTTTGTTATAGAGCATCCCCTACAGGCATTTTCAAAACGCTATTTTAATCAATCTGATCCGCGTCTGTTCAGCTTCTCGCAAGAATATGCGGCAGCGCTGAATCAGTCAGCACGGATATCAGCGGAGTCAGCTACGGCAGAGCGACAGCCGCCTGTAGCAGCATGGCTGGACGAGCCTCAGAGTATGAACGAAGCAGAGGGTGAAGAAAATGAAGATGCGATGGATAATGACCATCCGCGATTTTTTGTCATGCCAGTAGCACTTTCAGTTGAGCAAAAGCAACTCGCTGAGTCTCTATCACTGGAGGGACTGAAACGCTTCTTCCGGGATCCGTGTCAGTTCTGGGTAAGAAATTGTCTGGGCATTCATATTGCCGGCACTGAAGATGAAATTGTGGATGTTGAACCGCTGCTGCTTGATAGAAATGGAGAAAGAAACCTGTTTGGCGAACTGGCTGAATTGAGTTTATCCCGCGTAGCACTGACGGCGCAGCAAGCGCAACCATATGCGATGGCTGGCATTGAGCTACCGAGCGGGTTGCTGGGAGAATCACTGTTCGAGGAACTTTGGCGCGAGGTCGAATCATTTGTGGCGTTGGTGGCGCCCGCCCTGGCAACGCCTATACTCCCCAATGTTCCTTTTGAATTAAAGTTGGCCGCTAACCAGCAAGCAACTCCGCTAAAATTGACGGGTGCGCTGACGAGTCTACGAAGTGCAGGGATCGTGAGATATTCGACCGATCAGGAGAATATGCACGATTTGCTGGGGCTATGGCTTGAACATCTGGTGTTATGTGCGATACGCCCGCAAGGGGTTGAAATTTTTGTTAGTACGTTTTGGGGGCGCACATCTGGCTTTCGCTTTGACACGGTCAATCAGGATTTCGCCCTTGAACAGTTGTCGGAACTGGCCGGGATCTATGCGTCCGGCTTGCATCAGCCTATTCCATTTTTCCCCAGGAGCGCGTTGGCCTGGCTGAAAGCGTCAAAATCCTCTGACCCAATGGTGGCCGCGCGTAGTACCTGGTCGCAAGGAGATTGGCCGGAGTGTGAAAAACCCTACTTCCGACTGGCCTTGAGGGGCCTTAAAGACCCGCTCACCGAAAATATCGGTCCTGAAAATGCCAGTAACTTTCAACTGACAGCAGAGCGGGTACTGAACGGGATCATGGATCCGTTAATTTTCCAGTCATGGCAGTTGGGGGATATTCTTCCAGATACCGTTATCCATCAACGCGAGGAAGCCGCATGAGCACCCTTCCGCTTGACGTATTGGGATGTGAGCTATCCGGTATCATCAACGTAGAGGCTTCGGCAGGCACAGGCAAGACCTGGAATATTTGCTGGCTATTTTTAAGGCTACTGCTGGAACAGGGACGCAAGCCCTCTGAAATTCTGGTGGTGACTTTTACGGAAGCCGCCACTGCCGAGCTCCGTGAGCGGATACGCACTCGTCTGGCCGAAGTACACCGGGCCTTGGCCTTGGGGTTCAATGATGATCAATTTATTCAAAAGCTTATCGAGCATAGTATCGATGGCGCAGGATTGTCGCGTGAAGCGGCCAAGAATTTGCTTGAGACGGCCTTGCAGTCTTTTGACGAGGCTTCAATTTTTACCATTCACGGCTTCTGTCATCGCGCCCTCTCCGAAGCTGCGTTTGCCGCAGGACAGCCTTTTGCCAGCGAAGTTCTGAGAAGCGGCGATGAATTTATTGAGCGGGTCGCCCAGGATTTTTGGCGGCGCGAGATTCTGACGCGGGGCGGGGACGAAATTCGGGTGATACTCGGGTATCCCAAATCCAGGCTAAAGAAAAGCAATTCCGGCGGAACACCTGCACTTTCACTGGAGGGGCTTGCTGCAACCTTGAAGGGAGTGGTCGGCAAACCGCTGTCCAAACATCGTTGGCCGGAAGCGCCGGCGCCAGTCGATGAGACAGAGCTTTACTCTGCCATGCAGCAGGGATTGCTTGCCTGGCGCGCTCAAAGTGCGGATGCGCTGAGTCGCTTGCAGGCAAGCATAGAGGCTGGGGATTTGAAAGCCCCCTACAAAGGCGCTGAGGGAACTATCCGCCTGGTTAAAGCCAGGCTGGCCTGGGAAAAGATTCTGCTGCAACACGATCTCGATCAGGAGCTTTTGGAATCCGCAAAATTGTTAACTGCATCCGCGATCAAGAAAGGCACTTACGCCAGGAAGACGCCCTTGACAGCTGAGCTGTTCGATATTCTGCAAACAGTGTGCCTGTTGCTTGAGCAAAAAATGGCGGGTTGGAAACAGCAGCGCAGCGCGTTACTACGTCAGTTTGTGGAGCAGGGACCGCTCGCTCTGGCGGAAGAAAAACGCCGTGCCCGAATCCTGACCTTTGACGATATGTTGTGCAATCTCCATGCCGCTTTGGATGGCGCGAAGGCGGTAGCCGGCTTTGCGGACATTTTAAGGAAGCGTTTTCCCTGTGCGCTGATTGACGAATTTCAGGATACCGACCCGCTACAGCTCGAAATTTTCCGCAAAATCTATGCTAAAGGCGGTCCTATATTTTTGGTGGGAGATCCCAAGCAAGCCATCTACAGTTTTCGTGGCGCAGATCTGCATTGTTATCTTTCTGCCCGCGCTGACGCAGGGCAACGCTATACCTTGACCCATAATCAACGCTCAACCCCGGAAATGCTGAAGGCGCTCAATCGGCTATTCCAGGCAAATGACCGGCCATTCCGTGTGGAAGGGCTGGATTTTAATCCGGCACTACCCGGAAACAAGCCGATCACAGCACTAGTGGACAAAACAGGGGTAAATCGTGCCGCGTTGTCGGTCTGGTATCTGCAGGGCGGTAGCAAGACACAACCCTTGCTCGCCAAACAGGCACATCAGCAGATCCTGTCCGCGACCGTGGATGAAATTGTCCGTCTGCTGCGGGCAGGGCGTGATAGATTGATCTTGATCGGAAATCGCCCGCTGGCACCGCGCGACATTGCCCTGCTGGTACGCACCCACAAGCAAGGGAAGGAAATCAAGGCTGCCTTGAGTGCAGCCGGAGTCAATGCGGTTGAGTTGTCGCAATCTGATGTGTTTGATTCATTTGAAGCGCTTGAAATGGAACAGATCCTGCAGGCCGTCGCCGATCCGGCGAATACTGGTACTTTGCGCGGAGCGCTGACGACCGTGCTCCTTGGAATAAATGCCTCTACGCTGGCTACCCTCAAGGAAAATGAACTGGGTGCCTGGACGGATCGTTTTATCCACTATAAGGAAGTATGGCAGAAACAGGGGTTCGGGCGGTTCTGGCGCGAAATGCTCACTCAAGAGCACTTGGTAGAAAGGGTCTTGCCGCTACCCGGCGGGGAGCGGCGTGCCAGTAATTTATCTCACCTGGCAGAAATTTTATCGGCAGAAGCCTATAGTCGCCCTGGCATAGAAGTGCTGCTCAAATGGTTTGCCGAGACACGCCGCAGCAGCGGTGAAGGCAATGATGAGCAGCAACTTCGCCTGGAGTCGGACGAAAACCTGGTGCAGATTGTGACCAAGCATCGTTGCAAGGGACTGGAGTACCCGATAGTCTTTTGTCCGTTTATCTGGAATGACGGTAAAGCGCCCCCTCAGCAACACTTTTCCTACCACTATCATGATCCTGAGTCCGGAAAAACCCTGTTTGATTTCAGCCTTGCCGACAAGGCAAAGGAAGCGCAGCAACGTGAACTGGCAGAAGAGCGGTTACGCGTCATTTATGTAGCGCTGACTCGCGCCGTTTATCGCTGTTATATTGCAGGTGGCACGTTTTTTGAAGGTAACGGCCCGAGTGCTAAAAAATCCAGTCGCGCTGCCTTGAACTGGTTGGCTGGCGGGCAAGGCATCGAGGTACAAACGTGGGATCAGGGTGAGGCCAGTCAAGCTGCTATTGAAGCGGGCTGGGAAGGATTGCTGAGTTGCAGTGATATCGGTTTCCTGGGTTTTGAAAAACCGCTTTCTCGAACCTTTCTGGCAGCCGCCACGCAACGGGCAGAATTTCAGGCAGAAGTCTTGCCGTCTGCTTGCATACCCTCACCCGCTTGGCGACTGGACAGTTACTCCGGCTTGAAGCGTAGTCAAAAAGGGGAATATGTCGTTAGCGATCATGATTCGGGTGAAGAATTACCTTTATATTCAGAAACTCCCGCCGCTAGCGTAGAGTCTGTTGCCGCTACCGATATTTTTTGTTTTGAGCGCAGCAGGCGAGCCGGGGAGTGCGTACACGCCATTTTTGAAAAGGCTAATCTGACTAAACCAGAAAGCTGGCAACCGGTGATCGATGCCGCGCTGCGGCGTTTTCTGCCCCACCCTGCTGAGCAAGCGTCTGCACAATTGGCTTCCATGTTGAAGGATGTGGTGGATAGCACTTTGCCGGCTGGTATGCTGTTGAAGACCATTCCACCCCCTCGACGGCTGACTGAACTGGAATTTCACTTTACCGTCGGAAAAGTCAAGGCAAACCAACTGTTCGAGCTGCTGGAAGCGCATGGCTGGCAAGGGCAGCAGGTTTCCTTTGGTGAATTGCACGGATTTCTGCGTGGCTCCATCGATTTTATCTGCGAGTATCTCGGCAAGTGGTATCTCATCGACTGGAAATCCAACTACCTGGGTAACCGTCAAGCAGACTATGCGCCGAGCCGGGTAGCAGAAGACGTTCATGATAATTCTTACGACTTCCAGGCGCTGATCTATCTGCTGGCTTTGCATCGCTACCTCGGTCTGCGACTGGGCAGAACTTACGATTGCGCCACGCATCTGGGCGGTGCACTATATTTGTATGTTCGTGGTGTACGCCCTGCCTGGCAGGATGCAGGAATATGGCACTGGCAGCCCTCGGTTGCGCTGATCACTGCGCTGGAAAACCTGCTGTGCGTTGCTTCAAGCGGGGTACTCCATGAATAATTTACTGCACAAGACCAAGATGAATCCAGACCTGAATAACGCTCTACAAAGGTTGATGTATCAACAAACTACCTGGCTAGCCAGGGAGCTAGGTAGCAAGCAACCCGAACTTGTCGGCAAGATTGCAGAGGTATTGGCAGAAGCCATGGATAAGCAACATATCTGTATCAATCTTGAACGTCTCACCGCAGGGGCGTACACAGCAGAATTGACTAACGGACATGGTAATGAAGCCACACCTGATAATGAAACCGCCATGTCCGTTCCCCTCACCTCATCCCTCTCCCGCAGGCGGGCGAGGGGGAGTAAGTCGCTAAGCGTGCTTCACGTTAAGGATGGCAATGAACTGAGCGGGGAATTGCAGGGGGGCGGCATTGAAAAAATTCGCAGTGTCTTGCTGGCAAGCGGCGTGGTTTGCCGCCCCGGCGAGGCGAAAGTGTTACCTTTCTTGCTGGATGATGACCATCGCTTTTACTTGTATCGATATTTTGATTGTGAAAAACGTTTGGCACATCGTTTGCTTGCGCTGTCCAGGGAGATTCTTCCGACACCTGGCGCTGCGGCGCGAACGATGTTGAAGAGTATTTTTGCTCCCTATGAAAAAAAACGTGACGGTCGTCTGGATTGGCAAAAAATCGCGGTTGCCCGGGCGCTGACTTCCGCCTTGACCATCATTAGCGGAAAACCGGGCACCGGTAAAACTACCACGGTCGCGAATTTTCTGGCCTGTATGCTGGCTGATAATCCCGAGCTGAGAATTGCACTGGCAGCTCCCACCGGTAAAGCCGCGCTGCGAATGCAAGAGGCGCTGCGCGAGCGAGCCAAAGATTTCAAGGACGAAATACGTTCACGTCTGCCTGCCGAATCCTTCACCCTGCACCGTCTCTTGGGATATATTCCGTTCAATCAAAGCTACCGGTATCATGCCGATAATCCGCTGCCTTATGAGGTGGTGGTGGTGGATGAAGCGTCGATGATTGATGTGTCATTGGCAGCAAGACTGGCCGATGCCATTGGTGCAGGGACACGGCTGGTGATTCTGGGCGATATGGATCAATTGGCTGCCGTGGAAAATGGCGTGGTGCTGGCGGATATTGCGGCGGACGCGAGTCTGTCAGACGAGACGCAACAACGACTGGCAGAAATTGCAGGTGTTGATGCCGCACACATTGCAAAGGAATTGCCGGTGGCTCAAGCACATACGCCACTTCATGACTGTGTCATCTGGCTGAGAGAGAATTTTCGCTTCCCTGCAGATTCAGGTATCGGGCGACTGGCGTTGGCCATCAACGAAGGCCGTGCCGATGAAGCCGTAAAGATTTTGAGCGAGGCCGCTAACGGTGAACTCAGCTGGGTTCAGGAACAGGAGGCAACGCTTTCTATCCCCCGCTTGCACAAGATGGCGGAGGGATATAGCGCTTTCGTTGACGCAATCAATGCACAGAGTTCGCCCGGAGCGGTGCATGATGCGTTTGGAAAATTTCGGATTCTGACGGCATTGCGTAATGGTCCGCGAGGCGCGGCCGGGATTGGCGAAGCGCTGGAACGTAGCTTGCGCAAGCAATTTAATCGCGCTGATGATCCAGGTGGCTTGTGGTACCCGGGTCGCACCCTGATCGTGTTGCAAAATGACTATGCCGTGAATCTTTTTAACGGAGATGTCGGGATCGTGTTGCCGGATCCGGCTGCCAATGGCGAATTAATGGTCTGGTTCCGCAGCAAGGATAATCAGCTGCGTTGCGTAGCTCCAGCGCGTTTGCCGTCTCACGGACAATCGCTGGCTTTGACGGTACACAAAGCGCAGGGCTCTGAGTTTGAAAAAATATCGATAGTCCTTCCTGAAACGAACACGCTGGTTCTGACGCGGGAATTACTCTATACGGCCGTTACCCGCGCAAGAAAACAGGTCGAAATTATTGCCGGAGAAAATCGCCTTCGTGAAGCCACTACTAAACCGACCAGACGAGAAGGTGGATTACTGGCCAGACTGCGTGAGGAGAAGTAACGCGGTGAAAGATCCAGTCACCATTAACTTCGCCAGTGCGGACGATCTGCCGCAACTTGTGGAATTGCTGGAGGAACTTTTTACCTTAGAGAGCGACTTCCGCCCAGATCGCGACCAGCAATTACGCGGCTTGCGCTTGCTGCTTGAAAACCCGCACACGGGCAGATTATTCGTACTGCGCATCGGCGGCAAAGTGGCGGGCATGGCGAATGCGCTGATCACCATCAGCACGGCAGAGGGTGGTCGTGTAATAATGCTGGAAGATGTGATGCTGCGAGGCGAATATCGGGGTTTCGGGCATGGGCGGTTGCTGGTTGAGCATGTGCTGGATTGGGCAGCTGAGCAGGGTATGCTGCGCGTCACCCTGCTGGCCGACCGCGACAATCTGAAGGCACAGTCCTTTTATCGCAGGCTGGGTTTCGAATTGTCCAACATGATCGTCATGCGCAAAAAAAATCCTTGAGCTTCAAAAAATATTATTTTTAGATAGAAATTTATGGTCGTCGCATCAGTTATCATCCTGCACTGCTGAGGTGAAAGAATTTTTTTCTGACCTGAGTCGTTAGCATTAATCAAGGAGATTCAAATGCGAAATTTTTTTTATGGCTATTTGACACTACTCTTGCTGAGCTACACGCCCAATTTAACCGCTCAGCTAATTTCCCCATCGTCATCTTCAACGGTTGAACTGAATAGGGGTTGGAATCTGGTCGGCAACAATAGCACCTCGGTGATCGACGTGGCGACTACTTTCCCGGATACCACCAAAGTCGTTTCGGTATGGACCTGGAATAACGCCAAGTCAGCCTGGAACTTCTACTCCCCATTTTTTCCCACAGCCAAAGAACTGGACAGCTACGCAGCAAACAAAGGCTACCTCACGCTACACAGCATACCGCCCGCAAATGGTTTCTGGTTGAACGTAACGCAACCTTTTGCGTTAAGGACTTCAGTGCTGGTCGCGACCAACCCGCAAACAGGGTTAATGTCAGGCTATTCGACCATTACCGCTGACAACCCGCTACTGGCTTTTACGCCTATTTCGCAAAATCCCTCGGTCGTGCCTGGTTCGAAAATCACCTTGACCCTGACAGCCACAGATCAGCATGGTGCCCCGATGATAGTCACGGGATTAAGCTGGGCTTCAACGAATAGCGGGGTCACAGTCGATCAAAATGGCCAGGTTACGATAGCACAAACTGCTAGCGGAACGGCACTCATCACCGCAACCGAGCCAATCTCGGGGGTCAATATCAGTACGTTGTTAAACATACTGTCTAATGCTAGTCCTGTTCCGTCCAGCGATTCAACCACTAACAGTATCGGGCTTAACACCTGGTTCCTGAACGACTGGGACGGCAGCTTCGCCTTTGTGGATGCGATGAAACATGCCAGACCCTGGCAGGATGCGACCGACTGGCATCAACCGGTGGCTGGTGTGGATAACCTGGGTTGGCCGACCGCTGATGCGTCCACGGTGATCTATTCGGGTACGCCCGCGCAGATTAATGGCACCTACCAACTATCCTTCAATGGTCAGGCAGATATTTCATTGCTATGGGTAGCGGGTTCAATCAGTAATCAGCTTTTTGACCCGAAAACGAATATCACTACCGCAGAGGTAACCTATAACATGAGTTCCTCTGGTAGCGTCGGCCTGACATTGAAAAATACCAGACGCAATGTGGGAAGTGCCATCAATACCGGCTTCACCAATATGCATTTGTATCGACCCGGTTATGCCACCGATGGTAGCGCGGTATTTACCACCCCATTCCTTGCGGGCTTGGGGAAGAGTACCGTGGTGCGCATGATGGAATGGATGAGCATTAACGAGAATACCACGCAACATTGGGCAGATCGCTTAACCCCGTTGCATATGTCTAAAACAGTACCGATTTATACGGGGCCGGGTGGAGGTACCTGGAATCTTTCTCAGCCTGGCGTTGCTTTTGAACATCAGATTCAGTTGTGCAATGCGCTGCATTCAGACTGTTGGCTGAATATTCCCATGGTAGCCGACAATGAATATGTACAGAATATGGCATTGGCTTTGCGTTTTGGGACAGATGGCACTAACCCTTATCACAGTCCACAGACGAATCCGCTATATCCGCCTCTCAATGCCGAGTTAAGAGTGTATCTGGAATATGCGAATGAAATATGGAATTCGGCGGGTGGCTTTAATAGTTTTGGTGTGATTCAGGATATAGCCGGCAGCCTCCCCGCAGGGCATGATTTACTAATTCCTCCCGAGCCTAGTATCTGGTACAAGATGTGGCGTTACCCTGCGTATCGCATGGCACAGATCAGCGATATCTTTCGCTCAGTTTATGGTGATGCCGCCATGATGAGCAGCGTGCGTCCGGTACTCATGTCGCAGCAGGGAGATGCTCAGGCTACACTGGATCAGGCATTGGAATGGTTGGATGACTTTGCACACCGTCAAAACCCACCCCGCGAAATAACTTCCTATTTGTATGGCGCTGGCGGTTCTGCTTATTATGGTGTCAACACCTGGCCAACCAGCGTTACGGATCGGGACAGTTTCTTTGCCGCAGGCAATTACCCGGCCTTGCAGAACTTTTCCGGCATGGCACTCGATGCGATTTGGGCTATGAATTATGGCCTGAAGCGTATTGCCTATGAAGGAGGTCCAAGTCTGGATAGTTATCCGGATGTGAATGCGAGCGCCATTAATGCCGATCCACGGATGCAGGAGATGATCGTCAAGTCACATGATGCCTGGTCGAATCTGGGCGGCGATCTGTTGATGTATTACAACCTGGTTGGTCCGCCCAAGTGGGAATTTACCCATGATCTGAACAATAGCTATACACCGAAGATGGTTGGTTTGGTTCAGTTGCAGTCACAACCACGTGCTCCAGTAACGCTTGGGCAAGGCTTACCAGGTACGCTCATTGCGACTGATGAAATCGCTTACCGGATTCGTACCGGTTATGACTACCGCACTACTTGCGATACTCTGCCCTGTATTGGCGGAAATTCTGCACCTACCTGGATTGCACTGCCTGCACACGCCGACACGGCATTTAACGGTAACTTGAAGGTCAATGGCATCGCAGTTGCCGATACCACGTTGAATGTATGGGTGAATGGCGTCAAGATGGGAACGGTGACAATGCCAGCCAATGCCAGTCTGGCCGATAGTAGTAGCCTGAGCCTTGCTATTCCAGCCGGACTAGTGGTACTTCGGCTTGAAGTGGTAACGGGCAACTTTAATTTACATTCGATTACGCTGCTATAGCATAGATGCTTTTTATCAAGGATTGAAATTGAAATGGATTTTTTACCTGTATTTTTAAATGTAAAACAACGGCTTTGTCTGGTGGTCGGTGGTGGTGAGGTGGCCTTACGCAAGGCCTCTGTGCTGTCCGAGGCGGGTGCCCGCCTCAAGATCGTCGCGCCAGCGCTAATTTCTGAGTTTTCGGCTTTGCCCGGTATTTTGCATATTGCAGGTAATTTTCAGCCTGAGCATCTGCAGGGCGTGGTGCTGGTCATTGCAGCAACCGATGATAATCAAGTCAACGAGCAGATTTCAAACCTGGCAAGTGCGCAAAATATTCCGGTGAACGTGGTAGACAACCCGCCGCTGTGTAGCTTCATCATGCCTTCGATACTGGATCGATCTCCATTGATGGTAGCTTTTTCCAGCGGTGGCGCTTCACCGGTATTGATTAGAATGTTGCGTAGCAAGCTTGAAACCCTGGTTCCGCAAAATTATGGCCGACTGGCGGCTTTTTCGGCAAGATTTCGCGAAGCCGTAAAGGCGCGCATCGTGATACCCGGTAAACGGCGCATTTTCTGGGAGAAAATTTTTGAAGGAGCGGTCGCCGAGAAGGTGCTGGAAGGAGACGAAATTACCGCAGCAGACATGTTGGAAAATTTGTTGCAAAAGGAAAATGAGACGCAGGTCGGAGAGGTCTATCTGGTCGGTGCAGGTCCGGGAGACCCGGATTTACTGACTTTTCGCGCGCTGCGTCTGATGCAGAAAGCCGATGTAGTGGTCTATGATAATCTGGTTTCGAAGCCTGTGCTGGAGATGACCAGGCGCGACGCAACACGGATATTCGTCGGAAAGAAGCGCGATAATCACACCATGCCACAGGAGGAAATCAATGAGTTGCTAGTGCGTCTGGCCAAGGAAGGTAAGCGCGTAGTACGTCTCAAGGGGGGAGATCCTTTTATTTTTGGACGCGGCGGAGAGGAAATTGAGACCCTGGCTGAGCATGGTATCCTGTTTCAGGTGGTGCCCGGCATTACCGCAGCCTCTGGTGTTTCCGCTTATGCAGGCATTCCGTTGACCCATCGGGATCATGCACAATCCTGTGTTTTTGTGACCGGACATTTGAAAGACGGTACCATGAATCTGGATTGGGATTCATTAGCCAAACCCAAGCAAACCATCGTGGTTTATATGGGACTGCATGGTCTAGCTACACTTTGCACTGAGTTGGTCGCTCACGGTCTGCACTCAAACACTCCTGCTGCCATAGTACAGCAGGGAACCACGCAAAATCAGCGGGTGATTACAGGCACACTGGCTACTCTGCCGGAGTTGGTGGCACTCGAAAAATTACAGGCACCTACCTTGATTATTATTGGCGGGGTGGTTGCGCTCAGAGAAAAACTTTGCTGGTTTCATCCGAAGCAGTAGCAAATCATCACAGCATAGCAGACATCGCAAACTGGAAGCGCGGGCATTCAGCACGCTAATGCGGCCAGGATGGCCGCCCCCCGGTTCAACTGCCGAATTTTGTCACCTGTAGACAAAATTTGGTTATAGATAAATTTTTACCAATGGATTAGACCCCTACCACGGCTTCCTTGCAAATTTGAAAGTGGCTGCTCAGGTGGCGTATTTCCTACGAATAAATCAATTATTCTTACATATTTTTGAATTTGGCACGGCTATTGCTTATTAAACCAGCGACACACGTCGTGTGTGTTTAACCTTAAAAGGAGCTTCAAATGAAAAACGTTCAAAAGGGCTTTAACCTGATCGAACTGATGATCGTGGTAGCGATTATCGGCATCTTGGCTGCTGTGGCAATCCCAGCTTACAGCGATTATACCAAGAAGGCCAAGGCAACAGAATTGGTGCAGGCAGCTTCCGGACTCAAAGCCGCGATTGAAATTTGTATGTCAGATTTCCCTGATGCCTATGCTACACAGTGCGTTGCCGGCAGCAACGGTATCCCCACAAACCTGGGCACACTTTCTGCTCAGACTGCTACTGCTTTGACTGGCTCCAAGGTCGTTGCAGCCAAGACAGTTTCAGCTGGCGTTCAAGGTACCAATGGTCCAGTCATCACCATCGATGCGACAACTGACTTGAAGAACAAGGCAGCCACTGCAGCATTGACTTATGTATTGACACCAGTAGCCGGTTCAGCCGGTATCGGTTGGACTGCATCAGGCACCTGCGTATCAGACAACTTCTGCAAACAGTAACACTTAGCAATAGCACTGAACGCCGGGGAAACCCGGCGTTTTTGTTTCTGGATTAAGGAGAGGCGCATGAAAACCAAACAAATCGGAATGATCATCTTTTTAATGATTGCGTTGCTTGCGCTCTACGGGCAATTCCTGGGAAACCCCATTGTGTTCGATGACCTGCCTTATTTTATGGTGGATAGATCAGGACATCAGAGTGTAGATGATTACCATTATTCCTTGCTCGAATTACGTTCATTGCCCTATGCCTCACTGACCTGGGGAAAGGCTGCATTTGGTTTGAGTATGCAACACTTCCGAGTAGAAAATATATTGTTGCACGGGGCAGTGGTCATAGCCCTGTTTTTTTTCCTGTCACGTTTGTTTGATGGGATTTATGGCAAACGAGAGTCGTCGCTGCTGCAATCAGATACCTTGGCCTGCTGCGCTGCGCTGCTATTTGCGTTGCATCCCGTCGCGGTTTATGGTGCAGGCTATCTGGTGCAGCGCACCATCGTGATGGCCACGCTATTCGGCTTGCTTTCGATGCTTTCCTATCTGCATGGCTGTCAGAGGCAAAAGCCACTGTGGTTGTGGGTGAGTGTATTGTTCTATTATCTGGCGGTATTTTCCAAGGAACATATCATCATGTTGCCCGCCGTTCTGGTTGCGCTGACTATGCTATTGCATGAAGACTGGAAAGCGAAACTTAGTCAACAGCGGGGTGTGTTGTTGGGATTCACGGTGATTGCGATTTTCGTTGTGGCGGCTAGAATAGGGTTTATAGGCTCCACTTATGAGCCACTTGCTGTAGAAATGTTGGATATCGATAGCCATTTGAATCATCCACTCAGCATACTGACCCAATCCTGGTTGTTTTTTAAATATATTTTACTTTGGCTGTTCCCTAATCCGAGATGGATGTCGGTCGATATGCGCGAGCCTTTCGCGCAATCAATCTGGTCAGTTTATCTGTTGGCTCTGGTCGGTTATCTATCTTGGGGAATCGCAGCCGTGTGGTTACTACTGAAGCGTGGCAGGATCGGCTTACTGGGTTTTGCGATGCTATTCCCATGGCTATTGTTCCTGACCGAATTTTCTACGGTGCGCGTACAGGAAAATTTTGTGTTATATCGCAGTTATCTGTGGGCAACGGGTGCTTTCTGCATTCTGCCGTTGATGCTGGATAAACTCGACAAGAAAATTGCATCGGTTATCGTGGCGGCGGTGGCGTTGGCGATATTTCCGATTTCCATGGAACGGCTCAGTTCCTTTGGGCATCCCTGGATACTGTGGGACGATGCTGAAAAATTGGTCAAAGACAAGCCAGAGCTGCCTGGTGCCTATCGAATATATTACAACCGTGGCACGGAGTTGCTCAAGATAGACAGATATGATTTAGCGATCAAAGACCTGACACTTTCGGCGAAACTCAATCCAAATTGGCCTCATGCCTATAATAATCTGGGCACGGTATACATGAAAATCGGGCAATGGCAAAAGGCGGTTGATGCTTTTACCAAGGCCATCG
>CAIRBC010000005.1 GCA_903876685.1 uncultured Nitrosomonadales bacterium
CTTGTTTCATGCTCTCGTCATGGCTCGCTTTCACGGCTTTTGCTGCATTGCTCATCAGATGCTCTCCTAATCGGGTTGAATTGGGAGCTAAGGTTAGCAATAAAGTTATCTGATTTCATGCATGCTTACCGGAGGGACACTCTGCAGCAACCTTTCGACGACCACTTACCTGATCACTGCCACAGGATCTGGTGCATTGTCCGCTTTCAATTACACCATCAATCAGGCCAATCTGAAGACCTCGACTACCCCCTGGGGGAACAGTGCTACCTGTTGGATTGTAGTCAGAGGGGGGGCGTGTTGAACTCTCAATCAAAATTATCAGCATTTTCACTGATTGAATTAATGGTCAGCATTGTCGTGTTGTCCATTCTGTTGGGGCTAGCAGCGCCCAGCTTCAGCATCTGGCTGCAAAATCTGCAGATCCGCAACGCGGCGAGTTCCATTCAAAGCGGCTTGCAGCGCGCTAGAGCCGAGGCAATTGGACGCAATGCCAATATAGAGTTTGTGATGGGCACGAATTCTTCCTGGGTAGTCAGATTGGCAGGCGGCGCAAATATAGACACGAGAGCTGGCAGCGAAGGCTCCAGAAACGTCACCGTTGCGGTCTTTCCGCAAGGTGCTACGAAAGTCACTTTTAACAGTTTTGGCGGCCTTTGGGCAGCAAATACGGATGGTACATTACCTTTCACACGCGTCGATCTGGATTCATCCGTACTGGCAGCAAACGATAGCCAGAATTTGCGGGTCACAATAGGCATCGGTGGTAATGTCAGGATGTGTGACCCCAATGCGTCTGCCACCAGCTTGCAGGCCTGTTGAACCGGAGAAACGACATGACTTTATACATAAAATCCGCGCAACATGGCATCATTCTTATCGAGGCGATGATTGCGATTCTGATTTTCTCGATCGGGGTGCTGGGCATCGTAGGTTTGCAGGCTGCGATGCTCAAGAACACCTCTGAGTCAAAATATCGTGCCGATGCCAGTTTTATTGCACAGCAAAGAATCGGTACGATGTGGTGCGATCAGGACAACCTTGCCGCCTACATAGAGAATAATACCGATATTTCCAATCTGCTGCCCAATGGCGCTAGAACAACCATACAGTCCGGCGTGCAATATACGGTGACGATCACATGGCAGCAACCCGGGGAGATTCAACATAATTTTTCCACTACAGCCAGCATCGTCGGGGATTGAAGCATGAATCTCAAACTACGCGTTAGCTTTCTCAAAGGGTTCACTCTGGTGGAGCTGATGATTGGTCTGGTCATCGGGTTGTTGGCCACCCAGGTCATCATGCAAGTCCTCTCCGTTTTCGAAACCCAGAAACGCGCCACGATCGGCACGAGCGATGCGCAGACTAATGGCATGATAGGGCTTTACCAGATCATGCGCGAAGTTCAGATGGCAGGCTTCTCGTTGTTGCCAGTCACAAACTCGCCGCTGGAATGCACAACACTGAGCTATGGCGAAACAGGCGTCACTGGGATTTCTCCTGTTACTCTAAGCAATGGTATTGCAGCCTCAGGCATAGCTGCCAGTGACACGCTCACACTGCGCTATGGCGATTCGCAGGCGGGAGGCGTGCCTACCCAGATCACTGCAATGGGTGCACCGACCGCGAACGATGTGACCGTGCTCAGCAATCTGGGCTGCAAGACCGGCGATATCACCCTGATCGTCAATGGAACCACCTGTGCGCTATCGAGTGCGAGTGCGGTGACGGGAACGACTACGGTAAAATTGGCGAATACCGCCGCCGCAATCGCTGGCGCCAATCTTTCCTGTCTGGGCAAATGGAACACGATCACTTATGCGGTGAATAATGGCAACCTTGAGCGCAACGGCATCCCAGTTGTGACAGGCATCGTCAACCTGCAGGCGCAATATGGGGTGTCCAGCATCGCCAGCTCCAATCAGGTTACTCAATGGGTAGATGCCAGTGGCGCCACTTGGGCAGTACCCGTCAGTGCGGATCGTAACCGGATCAAGGCAGTCCGCATCGCACTCGTCGCACGCAACGCCAAGCAGGAATCAGGCAATGTGAGCTTTGCCTGCAGCTCGACCACAAGTGCTGCGCCCACAGGTTTGTGCGCATGGGTAGGTAGTGCATCAAATCCTGCGCCAACCGTTAATCTTGGCGTTAATGATCCTAACTGGCAGCGCTACCGTTACCGGATATTTGAAACGGTGATTCCGCTTAAAAACATGATCTGGGCTAGGGATACCTTATGAGAACGCGACTATTAGCTCACTTCAACCGGCAGAGCCGCAAAAAGCAGCGCGCCATGACGTTGTTTTTTGCGCTGCTGGCTCTGCTTGCGCTGTCGCTAGCGGCAGTTGCGCTGATCCGTGCTGTGGATACCGGCACCCTGATTGTCGGCAATATTTCGTTAAAGCAATCGGCTACCAGTTCAGCGGACAAGGGCATCGATGCCGCTGTCACCTGGATGGCGACCGTGGATGCAGCAAATCTAGGGCTGAATGTGTTGAACGATCCGGCTCATCCGTTCAATAACAATAATCCAGCCGTCGGTTACTATTCCAGCGTCAACCCGGCCTTGAGCCTGACGGACGGCACAGGTATTCAGTGGAATGATAACGACAGCGAGCTGGTTATGCCCGATCCGGATAGCAACGGCAACTCTATCCGTTATGTCATCCAGCGCATGTGCCGCAATGCGAACCAGCCGGTTCAGACTGCGGATTGCCTGTTCAGCGGCGCAATCCAGGACAACAACAAGCAGAACATCTTGTTGCCACAGGATGTCTGTCAGGGTGCAGGTTGTCCGGTAGCCGGACAGACACCCCAGATACGAATTACCGCCAGAGCCACAGGCCCCAGGAGTACTGTCAGTTACGTGCAGGTGTTTGTCTACTAAGGAGGCCGATATGCGACGTAATTTGCAGTGTATACCATGGTTAATGCTTGCAATGCCCGTACAGGCAGCATTGGTCGCTCTGGCGACTACTCCACTGGCGACTTCTACCACATCGACAGTTAAGCCCAATGTGCTGCTCGTGCTGGATAACTCGGGTAGCATGGACTGGGATCACATGCCGGACGATTCGACGGATGCGGGCAGCTCGGTCACTTTCAGCTTCGGTTACTACGGCCTGCGCAGCAGCCAATGCAACATGGTCTATTACAATCCATCGACGACCTATGTTGCGCCGGTCTATGCGGATGGCACGAGCTATGCAGATGCCAGCTTTGTTTCCGCGCGCACCAACGGCTACAGCACAGCCGCCTGCACGGCAGGCACCTGCATAAACCTGAGCAACAATTTTATGGCCTCGCAGAGTCTGAATGGCGATTCAACAGGGCAAGCCGCCTATTACTATAATTATTCCGGCACACAGACTACAAAGTTGCAAAAAAACTATACCAGTACCACTAACACTTTTTACAACGAATGCAGCAGCGCCCAGAATGCCGCTCCCGGCAATGCGGTATTCAACAAACGCAGGCTTTCCACGGTTGAATCGACCACCATTACGGTCAGCGGTTCTACCAGCACTTCGGTTTCCAGCATCACGGTGGGTGCGAGCGCAAATCTGTTGAATGCAGCCGTCGCTGCTACGAACAACAGCACCACCCTTGCGACCAATATCGCGACCCAGATACACGCAAAAGTTGCGACTACCGGATATGACGCGAGCTCAGCCAGCAACATCGTCACGATTACCGGACCTGCAACAGCGGCCAATCTGACCCCGGTGATTACCAAGAGCGGCACCATGACGCTCACCAGTGATGTATTCCCGGACACCACTGCCGCAAATCTGACCAATTTCGCGAACTGGTACAGCTATTACCGCACCCGCATGCTGATGATGAAAACCGCTACCGGGCGCGCCTTTTCCAGCCTCAACAACAGTTACCGCGTCGGTCTGATGACCATCAGCAATTCAAGTTCACCCGTGGTGGCCCTGGATACCTTCGCCGGTACGCAAAGAAGCAACTGGTACAGCGCGCTGTACAGTACTGCTGCGACTGGCAGCACCCCATTGCGCACGGCGCTGGCGAATGCGGGTAGGTACTATGCGGGGAAATTGTCAGGCATCGATCCATTGCAGTATTCCTGCCAGCAGAATTTTTCTATCCTTTCCACAGACGGCTACTGGAATACCGGTGATGGCTTCAAACTGGATGGCAGTACGCTGGTGGGCAATCAGGACGGGGCGGCTGGACGGCCGATGCTTGACGGTACACAGGCCAATACCACAGTCACGACCACTTATACGCGCAACAATTATTCAACCAGTTCGACCAGTTGCGGGCCTGGCAAGAAACGGCTCATCAATCAGCCGCAAATCGAGACTTGTTCGGTCACCATCACAGGTGGGGTATCGGGTGCAGAGACCTGCACCGCCTGGAGCAATAACGGCGCCTCGGTTTACGTAGCCCCCTATACCTCGAGCACCACTACCTGTGCCGGCACGGTGACGTTGCCGACCCCTAATCCATCCACCCGCGTGGTTTCAGGGACGCCTGTTACCACACCGGGCAATGTCGGCGGCAGCAGCGACTCGCTGTCGGACATCGCGATGTATTACTACCAGACCGATTTGCGCACCCCTGCGTTAAGTAACTGCGGCACGGCGGTTTCACCGGCAACAGTCGGGCAGCTGTGTGATAATAATGTGCTGAGAGGCGGTAATGACCAGAATCTCCAGCAGCATATGACTACTTTCACGCTGGGTCTGGGTTCGTCCGGCATGATGAAATATTCGACTAGCTACCTTTCAGACAGTACCGGAGATTACCCTGCTGTCAAGCTCGGACTCACAGCCGATTCAACCGCTTCGCCGCCGGTATGCTCATGGCAGGCCAATGGCACAGTTTGCAATTGGCCGTTGCCCGGCATTTCAGGGACCAACGGACTGCTTTCGAACATCGATGATCTGTGGCATGCCGCGGTGGACGGGCATGGCGCCTATTTCAGTGCGACCGATCCGGTATCCTTGTCCGAAGGCTTGAGTAATGCTCTGGCGGGCATAAAATCCCTTAAAGGTTCGGCTGCCGCCGCCGCGACCAGTACGCTGAATCCGGTTGCCGGCAACAATTACGCGTTTGTCGCCAGTTATACCACGGTTACCTGGAAGGGCAATCTGGAAGAGCGCGGCATCAATGTGGACACCGCCGTAGTCAGTGAAAATGCCAACTGGTGCGTGGAAAATATCGTCGCAGGTATTTGTCCTGCGCCGGGCTCCGTGGTTTCCGATTCAAACGGATCCACCATCACCTATAATTGTGTCACGCCCAATTCGGTAATCTGTACCGGCGGCGTATTGGTTGGTACAGACTGCAAAGTGCCGGTAGCCACCGTCTGCACCGGTACGATGGGCGCGCTGGTGTCTGACAGCAGCGACACGCGCATCATCAAGACTTCCAGCGGCAGCGCGCTGATCAATTTCGATGCAGCCTATGCGACAGCAAATCCGACATACTTTTCCGCTGCGCAGATTGGCACGCTCAGTCAATGGTCAACGTTGACTGCAGCTCAGCAAACCGTAGCCGCAGGTGTAAACCTGATCAACTATCTGCGCGGCCAGTATGGCCATGAGTATGACCGCACCGCAAACACGACAGTTAACCAGTTTTATCGTTACCGCGAAGCCATCATGGGTGATGCGCTGGAATCGCAGCCGGCTTACATGGGCAATCCAGTTTTTAGCTATCCCTATGCAGGCTATAGCGCGTTTGTAACAGCGCAGGCTAATCGTTCAGGTACCGTGTACATGGGGGCGAATGACGGAATGATGCATGCCTTTTCGTCTGACACTGGCGTAGAACGCTGGGCATATGTGCCTAGCATGGTCATACCCAATATGTGGAAGCTGGCGGACACCAACTACGCCACCTTGCACACCAATTATGTCAACGGTAGCCCGATTACTTCGGATATCTATGTGGCCAGCAGCTCATCCTGGAAAACCATCCTGGTGGCTGGGTTGAATGCAGGCGGGCGCGGCTATTTTGCGCTGGATATTACCGATCCCACGACACCCGTGCTGCTATGGGAATTTACTACAACATCCGGCATAGGAACGGTCAAGGATGACGATCTGGGTTACAGCTTCGGTCAGCCTGTCATCACCAGAAAAGCAGACGGCACCTGGGTGGTGCTGGTCACTTCCGGTTATAACAATGTCAGCCCTGGCAGCGGCAAAGGCTATCTGTATGTACTCAATGCCGCGACCGGTGCGATCATCAGCAAAATTTCGTCGGGTGGCGTGGGCAGCACAACTACGCCAAACGGTTTTGCCAAGATCGCCGGCTGGAACAATGAACCCGCGGGTAATGCAGTGGGTTATGTCTATGGCGGCGATCTGCTGGGGAATGTCTGGCGTTTTGATATCAACAGCACTGTTCCCGCCACCATAGGCACAGGGGATGTGCTGAAATTTGCGACCTTGTATTCAGATGTCGCTGGTGTCAGCCCGCAACCAATAACCACTACCCCGATACTGGGCAAAATTGCAGGCAAACGAATTGTTTTCATCGGCACGGGCAAATATCTGGAATCCTCTGATCTTACCAATGGCCAGGTGCAGACCCAATATGCGATCAAAGACGACGATGCGACTAGCACACTGAATAACCCGCGTAACACCCTGGTGCATCAAACCCTGAATTATAATCCGGACGGCACTGCCACCCGGATAACCTCCGGCAACGCGGTGAATTTCTATACCGGCCGGGGCTGGTATGCAAACTTTCCAGACAACGGGGAACGTACCAATATTGACAGTGAACTGGTGCAGGGAACGTTGATTGTGCCGACTACCGTACCTTCGAATACTGTCTGCACGCCAGGCGGCTATGGGTGGCTTAATTATTTCGATTACAGAACAGGAAACCCAATTAACACGGCAACCGATATTGTTTCAATGAAATACGACGCGACCATCGTCGGGATCAATATGCTTTACACGCAAGGTGTACCTAAGGTCGGGATCGTCACTTCGACGAATCCCACACCTCAGCTGAATGCAAATGTCGGTTTTGCAGCAACAGCCGCCGGTTTTTCCGGGAAAAGAGTGCTGTGGCGGGAACTGATACCATAGCCCATGTTTAACGTCACCAAAAAAACCCTTAAGTTTTAAAGTTATTGCGAGGACTCAACACTGAATTACAACAACCAAGTAATAGGAGCACTGATGAAGTCTTATAAGTAGCTCAACCAAGAGCAACGATACCAGACTTCTGGATTATTGAAAGTGGGTTGGAAACAAATAAAGATCGCAGAAGAAGGATAGGAAATTCAAGCACACAAGTCAATATATTTTCGGCGACCATGCCCCGAGTCGATCCCATTCTCATCATCGAATCCCTGAAAAAGTCTTCACTTCGTCTTCCGCATCCCCGAAAAGCCAGTAATTTTCTGAAAA
>CAIRBC010000006.1 GCA_903876685.1 uncultured Nitrosomonadales bacterium
TCGCGATAGATTGCTAAAGTCGGAGAGAAATCTGCGAATGTACGCCACGTCCTCCTTCTTGACTTCGCAGCCACCGTGCCTCAATACGAACCCATCAACCTTGAACATCATGCATACTTCTTATAATCAAAACAATAAAAATCAATTATCTCAAATTAATTAATTTTTGTCTAGGGTCTCTGAGCCGTTTTGTGCTTTCGCGAAACATCTTTTTTAGACCGCCCGCAAACCATTGATATGTCAATGGTTCAAAGTTCATGCGTCAGCTGTGGCAGTCACCGTTACCGTTCAAGAACCCATCCCAAATGACGGGAAAATACTGAAGGAAAGTCACCCTCATGAGCAAGCTTCCAGCAATACTAAAGTGGACCCCTTAGTCAAGACAATATTTAATCTGGATGAAGAGGTGTCCTCAACTACGTTCACAGCTGTACGGCGTTATAATCAATCAACCTTGTTATTGATTTCCATCATTGGCATCATCGTAATGGGCAAATTCATGCGCAACAATGTTGAGTGGCAGAACTCACGCCAATACGGCCAGCAATGAAACAAAGCGCTGCTCGTTGCCCATTGCTCGATTTTTTCTTGCGGTGGTATTTCAGTTGAAGTAATCAAATAATCAACAGTAATATGCGCCAAAATTTCGGCTACTAAATATTTACTATCGTCTTGTTCATCGTTTTGCGCATCACTCTGGATATCCGATGGCGTGTTTAGATAGCGAAACTCGAAGCTAGAAGTGACTCGGCACGTTCTGATTGTTTCTGCACCAGCAATATTCTCGACAATCTCTTGCACCTCAACCCGATGACCAGGCGCTCTAAATTGTCCTATTAAAGGTTGTCCTGGTAGTGTCGGATCAAAACCATCCGCCATCCATTGTTTTGCTTCACGCAAATAAACAGATCGAAGTGCGAATGGGGCGCTTTCCTGAACATTCGGATCACTCATCTCGCCACCCTTTCTTGCGGTGCGCCGAGATATTGCCATGTAGCCATAGGTTTTACTGGCTGCTGCACCACTGGATTTTGTACAACCCGAAGATGGTTAATGACTTTCCATTCGCCGCTGCTACGAGTGAATATTGGGTTTTCGGTAAAGCGGCTTGCCAGATCGTCTACTCGTGGTTTTACTTCCAGTTGTTCTCGATTTAGGTTGGCAACGTCAACAATTCCATCGCTAAATGACTCAAATCCGATATGCAGGTTAACGTCAAATGCACGGGAAAACTTTTTTAAAGATTTCATCGTCAATGAATCAAAATTAGCGCTCTCAATTTTTGATATTCGCTCTTGTGCCATTCCTGTTTGGATCGCTAATTCCTCTTGAGACCATCCGCGCTGCTTACGCAGAGCATAAATTTGAGCCGCCAAACGACTGACTGCATGGCTTTCCATATAGTCATGGGCGTATTCTTTATCACCAAAATCATCTTTTAGCTGGTTAAAGAACTCTTTCATGATTTACTCTCCGGTTGTTTGGATCACTAATGACGGACTGCTTTTTGGTATCAGCCAAAGACGGGGCATCTTTCGGAACCCACTTCCCACCCACTTCTTTGGCACCCATCAATAAGGTGTATTCATTTTTGATATTGATGGGTCCATTGCATAACAAAGGGCGTAACTGAACATTCCCCTTAGCCCGTATTTTCTTGATGCCCGCCACCCCTGTGCCAGACAGCATTTCAGGATGGAGCGCATCGCCATACAGCATTAGCTTATCGAGTTTTTCGTTCAGCTTGGCGCGGTGCTGCTTTTCCAAGCCCGCAGTCCACGCTTTGAACTCATTCTCGCCTTGAAAATTCACATAATCATATATGGTGTACGGCATTTTATAACAAATTAATTATAATTTGTGAGTTTTGTAAAAAAATACCGAATTAACGACAACTCATCAAATCGATTTAAAATGGGGAGCTTAACAAGATGCCAGCATAACAGTTTCAACGATATAACACTTTCTCAGGCTGATTTTTCATCACGGCACAGGAAATATTATTATTTTTTAGTGTCGCATTGCGTGTAAGAGTGCCACCCATGATTGATTAATATAGACTTTCTGAGTTCATCCGGTGTCGGTTTCTTGCTGCCTTTAGAAACTGTTCGTCTCTTTGAAACCTTCAAATAATCTGATACACACCCAATATTATCGGCTAGCACAGTTCGAAACGAGAGGAACTCATCGAAAATACCGTTTTGAGCGGATATTTCGATAGAGTAATCGTGCACTCCAATCTTTGTCGGCGCATTCAGATTCACTCCTTCCAAAAGATGAATCGAGTCGGCTGCCACAACGCCTACATCTATGACCAGAGGACTACCCTGCGGAAAATCTTCTAAATCCCGGATAGTGAGCCTCACTCCCGTTAAGATATTTTTACAGACGCTGCGGATCGCTAGTCGAACACTCCCGTCCGGTTCGGTTGGTTGAGGAATGACGTATGCAAAGGAGTCGGTACCAGACAGCGATTTTATTCCAGATAACACTTGTTTGTTTGCATCTGCCAAAGGATAGGAAATTCAAGCACACAAGTCAATTTATAAGGATAGGAAATTCAAGCACACAAGTCAATATATTTTCGGCGACCATGCCCCGAGTCGATCCCATTCTCATCATCGAATCCCTGAAAAAGTCTTCACTTCGTCTTCCGCATCCCCGAAAAGCCAGTAATTTTCTGAAAA
>CAIRBC010000007.1 GCA_903876685.1 uncultured Nitrosomonadales bacterium
AGCCAAAGCGCCTCGTCTCCAGCGTGACTCCCTCAGGTGGAAGCGGATTATTAAAATCAAAAATAATATCTGGCCCCCACTCCTGTTCGATATCGACATTCAGCGCTTCAATTTTCCAGTCTTTTCCGCTACCCATGTTAAGGATCGTTGGCATGGGAAGTAATGATGATATTGGGAGATTCGACATGTCTTTGCTAACCGAAATAATTTGTTTTATATATGGCTCTTGAGGAAATGACCGCATTAACTGCTGTCCTTGACGTGCAATAGCTAGCCGTTTCTCAGGGTTGTTAATCAAGTCAAGACAGGTTTCGGTCAGCGCTTCGTATGGCGCAAAGGCCAAACCGGTAGCATAATCTTGTTCAACCGGATCAATGCCTGATTCCGAAACAACACAGATCCCGTTAGTGAGTAAATAGGAAACACGGGCAACTTCAAAAATCTTCGATTCATAGAAGTGCATATTAAGTACAATTCTTGACCGGGCGATTAGTTCATCGCGAGCAGCACCATAGATGCCGAAAATCTTTTCTACGTTAAGTCCAGCAGACTTGAGTTCATCAAGCACTCTATGCCGACGCGCATTGATAGACCCGTAAAATAACACGTCGATGTCTTTCTCTGCCGGAATAATCCGCTCCATCTGGGCCACATAGCCTAGCGGCAAGTGCCGAATATTAGTCACGCCCTGTTGCATCAGCAGTGTTATATTTCGTGTACTGTAATCCCAAACTTCATGAGCGCGCAGAAGTTTCAAATAGGACTCTTCCAGCCAAAGGGAATCTTTATCAACCTGCTCGAAGTTGTATATGATTGAATCCGACTTTAAAGATTCTGTTGAGTATTTGTTGATTAGGTGTGCGCCGAGGACGATGTGCTTACGCCCAGGCTCATCCAACTTGGCGGTTACGATTGAATCCAACCCAATGTTGATCAAGGCATAATGCAGAGTCTCGGCGATCTCAAACAGCGCCATGCTATGGGCATATTCCGGAGGGCTGACCAATGTTACTGCGTAGCGCTCACTTGATGATATCGTTGAGTTTGTCAAGGGTGTGATTTAAATTGATTCGCCAAGTGATGCTTCATCATATTGATTAAATTAACAAATAACTACTATCATAAAGATACAGATTAGATTTAAATACTTCGGCATTCTACATTTTTCCACCATAGATACAGATTAATACCAACGCAAATTTAATTATTTATTCAACTTAATTCAGCCATCTTTTGTTGCTGATATCATTTTAATTTGACTCTTAAATTATTGTACCAGACCTCACTGACTTACCCAAAGTTTAACCTATACTTTAAACTAACAGTGTTGTAGGATCAGACTTAGCCACTGCACATTTTCAATACTGTCGCGACTAACGTTTTTATGGCTCCCCAAAATAATGATGAGAACGCATCAAGGCAAGCGTACACATAACAAAATTGTCTGTCATTAAAAATTAATGATATTTCTATGCTATCAAACAGGGCTTAAAATGGTGAGTTCCATCTCTAGCCAACTGTGCTACCAGACCAAATTCCCAATCCAGGTAGCCTTGCATGGCTTCGCGAGGATTGTCCGTTCCTTCATAGGGACGCCGGTAGCGATCGATAGCTTCGGAGGCAAGTCGGGTGATCCCGTTTTCGCACGGAAATCCTGCAGCACGCCAGGCGTTTGTCCCTCCCTCCAGCACGATGACTTCAGCCTCGCTGGAAGACAGTAGTGCTTCCAGTTCTGCCACCACAAATTTTGCCAGATCGCCGGTTTCACTGGAGAGCACATAGCGTTTTGCTTTGGGAATAACCTGAAAGTCCGAAAGCAAACTGGAGCGCAAAATAAACCAGGCTCCAGGCAGGTGAGCCTGGCGATAGATGGCACTGGAAGATACATCCAGTACAACGGTTTCCCCTAGTGACTTGAGCCAGTCATTTAAGAGTGCAGGGATAATAGTTCGTACTTCAGGCAAAGGCGCTATAGGCCTGGGATATTCTCCTTCTGCACTAAAATCAGCAGCTGTTGCACCTTCAACCACAAAAACCTCCCAGCCCATTTGAACGAGCCACGAGGCACTCATATTGGCGCGAACCCCATCGTTATCAGCAAGTACCAGACGAGCGCCTCGCACGGGAGCAAACATTTCTGTCTCCTGCACTAACTGCCCGCCGGGAACGGAAATAAATCCCGGAAGATGGCTGGCGGCGTATTCCTGTGGGGTGCGAACGTCGAAGAAATAGCTGGTGCGTGCTTGCTGATTGCGCCAAACGACTAACTCATTTAAAAGGGCTCTTTTGACACCAACCCTGTCTGCCACATTACGCGCGGTTGCTGTCGCCTGAAGTCGATTAGCTTCACTGGTATTATGAAAGCTGCGTTGCTGGCCATGATCCAGTTTCTGCCCCGCCAGTTTCCAGCCGATGGTGCCATTGCGTAGAGCCACAACCGGATTCGGCAAACCGGCATTGATCAAAGATTGCGTGCCTATAATGCTGCGCGTCCGCCCTGCACAATTCACGATCACGCATGTTTCTGGCCTGGGTGCAAGATCGCGTATTCTTAATACCAGTTCAGCACCCGGTACGCTGATTGCCGTAGGAATACTCATGGTCTGATATTCATCAAAACGGCGAGCGTCCACGATGACTATATCGGCATTGGAATCGATCAATGCCTGAACTTCCCCAGCGGAAAAGGAGGGGGTGTGAAGTTCTGCTTCGAGCAGTTCACCAAAGGCCTTGCTCGGAACATTCACATCACGAAATAGTTCTCCGCCCGCTGCAGCCCATCCGCTTATACCGCCAGCCAAAATTGACACCTCGCTATAGCCAAGTGCGCCGAGTCGTTGTGCTGCAATTTCTGCAAATCCCTCACCATCGTCAAGTGTCACAATAGGAACATCGCGGCGAGGCAGTTTAGTATAGGCATCCAACTCCAGGTGCGACAATGGCAGATTAGCCGCAAACAAAGGATGCGCTTGCGCATGCGGATGTTCTTCGCGCACATCGAGCAAGGCAATTTCCTGGCGAGCCAGCAAAGCCGCATGAATATCAGTAAAAGTTCTTAAAGGAATAGTTCCGTTTGCTGACAACACGTTTAAATCACTTCCAAAGGTTAGGAATGGTATTGTTGGCATAACCCGACACAAACAATTTTTCTGCTCCGGTCGCTGCATCGAACACATGTCTTTTCACCCTGCCGATATTCGCACCATAGACGTGGATACTGATCGAGGGCTGTTCACTCAAGTCGTTGGCGACTTCATGTACATCACCGATAGTGGGTGAGACAACTGTAGTCTGACCAGGAAGAAGCACGCCAGTACCCGTCGCCTGATAGCTACCGTCTAGCTGTTTCTGATAAGTGGTTTCACGCTCGCGACCACGCAATACGCCTACTAATCCCCAGGTCAGATGATCATGTACTGGCGTCTTTTGACCCGGCCCCCAGACAAAGCTAACGATGGAGAGACGATCCAGAGGGTCGGCATAAAGCAGGTACTGTTGATAATATTGTGGATGAGGTTGGGCGTAAGCCTCGGGTAACCAGTCATCGATAGCTACCAGCGTGGAAAGGAGTTTGCAGCCGTCAGTCAGAATCTGCGCTTCGCCCGGATGAGTTTCCAGAAGGAGGATAATCTCCCGAGTAAAG
>CAIRBC010000008.1 GCA_903876685.1 uncultured Nitrosomonadales bacterium
AGCGAGTTGGTCCCACTCCTTCCCATCCCGAACAGGACAGTGAAACGACTTTGCGCCAATGATAGTGTGGATTACCCATGTGAAAGTAGGTCATCGTCAGACTCCTTACAACAAAACGCCCCTCCAGAAATGGTGGGGCGTTTTGCTTTGTGAATTGAATAATCCTCGATAAATATAAATATTCATAAGCCATTTCGGCATGCCGAAATGAACTTATGTATATAATTATATGTATTTAGTTTTCAAAAAACTGAGAAGTTTATTCAATATTTGAATTTAGGAAGGTTGAGATTGCCTGCAGGAATCGATTTTGAATCGTTGCGTTTTACGCTTCGTATCGCTTACTCTGCCAACTGTTCCAGATGAATCACCCATTCGTCAAAGTGTGGACAAACCGCCCGAATAGACTCAAGACCGATCACCTTTAGGAGTGCTACGCCTGCGGTTTTCTTGAAACCCATGCCGTAGCTCTCAAGTCTTTTGCTCGGATGCGTATCCTTGCCGTGATTGATATTTTCAGGGCCTTCAAATGCATCGCAAGTCTGCTTCATGAGTACAGCAACAGCGGGTTTTCCATAGAATTTGGCGACTTGATTGGGGTTTGCAAAATACCATGCTTCAAATTCATGCATTATGAGGAAAGGGATAAATCGAGGTGGATTTCCCATTGCTTCATAAAATGAGTTTTGAATATATTTCGCCCTGTCTCTGGCTGTCCTGTAGCTCGTTGCTTGCGCTGGCACACCGGGGAATTCGCTTGGTAAACCATATAAATCCAGCAAGGTCGTGACCCAAGCATCTGAACTAGCTAACAAGTGTTGCAAACTATTTCGGACATTCGGCCAATGATTACCGCCTGTAAATTTCTTGCCGCTGGCCAGACGCTTGCTTTGTACGACGATAGCAGTTGCGTAAACGCTAAAGTGTTCAAGATGAGGCGCCAGGATGTTTTTGACAAACAGTTCTTCGGAATCTCCCTCGACAAGAATTAGCAGTCGCGTCATGGTCGTCCCCCGAATACATTTTTTTCCCAAAGTTCACCAACACTGAAATCATCCAGCCACCTGAGGTAATCTTCTGCTTTTAATCGCCTGAACTGACTTCCTCTGCCGTCATGGTCGACCACCATTATCTGCTCGATGGGGAAATTATCCAATAGTGTCACCGACTGGGTTGCCACCAAAATCTGCGTGTGCTCTGATGCAGCATCCAGCATTTCTGCCAACAGGCGTATTGCCAGCGGGTGCAATCCAAGCTCAGGTTCATCGATAACAATCAGGCTAGGCATCGCGCTTGGTGGCTGATTGAGCAAGGTTGTCAGACATACAAAGCGCAAGGTTCCATCAGACAAGGAATCAGCATCGAAATAGGCATCAGAATTTTTCTGTTTCCATTCAAGTCGAATCATTTGTTCATTACGGCGCAAGGGTTCAAGCAAAAAATCCTCGAAATAGGGTGCTGCTAGCTGAATCATCGAAACCACGCGTCGGTATTCTGTGCTGTGTTGTAACTTCAGCCAGTAAAGATACGCTGCCAAATTTGAAGCATCCTCACGCAAGTAGCGATTATCGTCGATATTGCATGTTGATTTCATCGCTGCTGTAGCCGATGTGTCATGCAAATGATATCTCCGCCAACCCTCAATATGCAGTTTTGCTGAAGGAAATGCCTGTAGCTGTTCTTCGGCCTCAACTGCGGATATTTCTCCTTGTGCTACCGATGTATCCAGTTGCTGCTTTTCTTCGTATTTCAGCTGCTCTTCCAGAGATTCAATACCCGCACCTCCTTCAGACCACTCCGTTGAAGAACTCAGAATCGCCAAACCTACCTTGGCAGCTTCAAGCCGATCACCTGCAACCGGGATCAATGTTTGCTCGTAGCTATATTCCTCACTCTCGCAGCCAAAGAAACAGGCTTTTGTGTTTTTTTTGCCGTGATGCAACAAGCGGTTCGCCCCACCCAAACGCTGGACGAGAGCATCCGTGTTACCCTGGGCGGATGCTTTGAAAAACGACAATGCGTCGAGCAGATTTGACTTGCCTGAGCCATTAGCGCCAATCAACACATTAAGCGACCCCAACTCAATAATTTGCCGCTCAATAGACTTGAAGCCGTGTATCAAAATTTTATTTAGCATGCTATTTACCATTAATCCTTACATATCTATCCGTTAAGCCGACTGTGCAGCCTCTTTCTATATTTTATGCGCGGCGCATTGGACAATGAAAAAGTATACTTACAGTCTTCACGGTCTAACAATATTATGCATTTGACTTCGTATTGTCAAAAGCTGATTATGGTTGTTGTGACAGAATCGTCTTTAAATCAAACCAGTGTGAGCTGACGAAGCGGAGTGCAAATTCATTACCCGCGAGTTGGACGGGGATTTCGACGAAGCTGGCTTGTTTACAAACTTCATGATCAACAATACAGCTGAGGATTTCAGCATCACTGGTTTCACAGGCGTACTGGTACATGGCTGCACAGTTGGGACAAAGCGCTATTCGATTTTCAAAATGCCGCTTTTCCTGGTCGCCGATGCATTGCACAGCCTCGAAATAATACTCGCCGGAACGTAGCTTAAATGGCATTTCATTATGGCAGCACTGACAGACGAGTTGATCGTTGACGTTCTTGCACTTGGTGCGCAAATAAGCTTTGGCCTGCTCGGTGACTTCGGCGATGCTTTTTTGCACAGAGCGCTGTAATATAACACTTTCCTTGCTGGGTGCATTTGCTGCGTTAGCTGATACTTTTGCACGGCGACGATCTGGATTTAGAACAGAGTCCTCTGGCTGTGAGACTTGCTGGCGTTGCTTTAGTTGCTCAAGTATTTCGGCAGGTGTAATACCCAAATCCCGAACTTTCTTCCATTCATCCATCTCCTTAGCCGATGAGTATCCTGCAGCTATTGCAAACTCATTTCTTGCCAGATAATCTTTTTCACGCTCTTTGGCACAAGCTCCAAAACCAATTGCAGTTAAAAGCCCATTTTTATCATTGAATGGAAAGTCGTCAGGAAGTTCATTCATGTCAATATCTTGTGGATGATAAAATACACCAGATTTATCTGGAATCCACTTGACAGATTTCAAATGGCAAACAAGTTGAGAATCATATTCGCGCAGTTTATGTTGCTGATTAGGAGTGTAACGGGCCTTCGACACAACTGACGTTGCATTAGTTATAGCTTGCCATATCAGTTTGCTTGCTGGAACAGATCTTTCTTTCAAATAACTTTGAAGATTATCTATGGTGTAGTCAATATCTATTCCAGTATTAGTATCTTTTGCCCAACTGAAGTCACGCGAAATTTGAGATGAATTTGGATGTGACTTGATGTCAGATTTTTCAATAACCAAACAGGTCATTACACCAATAGCTTTCAAGAAATCAATGAAATCCTTGCACTCTGCTCCAGTTAATTTATCTCGATATTCAGTCGATAGATCACACTTCTTATGGATACTCGTCAATTCTGCCAAGCCGCTATCAATATAAGGTGCATCCAAACAAAGTAGCGTTGGTTTGCACCATTTTAAAATACGATCTGCTGAATAGCCACGCAGGAAAGGTGAGCCTCTGAATAAACCAGAATCAGAAGGATTTTTCTTCCAGTACGCAATATAACTATTAATATTTGTAAAATAGGTAGGCATTACCTGCTCTGGTAGCTGATTGTATTGCGCCAGGCTTAGTTCAATTACCGCCTTTTCATTAAAAGGAATAACGCCGATTTGTTTCAAGAATGACTCAGAAAGCCTCTTTTGTGGTTCTGTTCCTCCTGTTTGATAAACAGTAGCTTTAACGAATGAAATTTTTGGTAAGGAGATTCCTCCATCCTGTGGGAAATATGCATTCTTCGGTATTACATGTTCGTCCCCTTCAGTTCCATCAACCCGGACGATGCGAAGCTTGCTTACATCTATAAATTCATTATGAGTATCAGATGCCTCTCCTAATAAAGCATAAAAACGCATGAGCCAAACATCTTCTTTTTGACTCATCCAATCCTCAACATTCTTGCGCGCATCATCTTCAAGCTCACTTACTGAGCTGGCAAGTTCTGACCAACCCCAATCTTCGATATCAAGACTTTTGAGAAAGTGATCCTCTCGTTGATTCTGTTGGTGAGGGTTTGCTGCCCAAAGTGGCGGCTCAAAATCTGACAGTATCGACAAGTCATCATCATTCACAACCTCCGCAATTTTTGCTGGACCTCGATAGAGTGTAAGCGCTCCATAAACCCCAACCTTGTCACCTTGATCAAATTTCCGCATCCTTGCAACATCTAAAACCCAGATGGAGCAAACATGAAACCAGGTATTGAATTTTGGGCTGGGCACGTAGCCTCAGCGAAACTTGAAGCG
>CAIRBC010000009.1 GCA_903876685.1 uncultured Nitrosomonadales bacterium
CATTAACCGTTGGTGCGCAAGCGCACCCTACGAAAACCATTTTGTGGTGGAGGTTCATGGGTCGGGAAGGGGAGATAACCAGCCACTTGGTTGCTGTCTTTTGGCAAGCTAGTGGAGTGGCTAGTGGGTTCATCAGGGGAACGGACAGGGCGGTTTCATTATCAGGGCTATATTGCCATATCCGTTAGGTTAAGCGGGCTTGTGCCAGTCGCTGGGCTAAAAAATAGCTGGCAGCCACGGTAGCGATCACGGCAAAACCCAGCACAAGTTCATGACCCAGGCTGCGGGCGGCAACCGCCGGAAAGAAATATTTGGCAATGCCAAATACGCCGACAATCAGGGAAAGTCCGCCGACTGACAGACCCATGACGCGGGAGGCAATCAGCGCACGCTGGTCGGAGCGGTTGAGCAGGCGTGAAATCCACAAGCCATTAATCGCGTCGGTTGCGATCATGCCCAGCATGAATATCATTCCAAGCGCAGCGGAGAACATCCAACCGGCCATACTTGAGGCGGTTAGTGAAAACAAGGCAGTCTGGCTCAGTGTGTCGAACGAAAGCGCGAACAATGCGCCGACGCAGGCGATCATCACCGGGTGGCTGGCCTGGTTCAACTTGCCCAGCCAGCGCCCCTTCAAGCCCACCATTAGCACTGGTTGATCAGGTCTGGTCTTGAAAACGGTCGCAATATTGACGACACCCAGCGCTAGCAGGAACAGGATGGAAATCCAGGTGCCCAGATCATCCATCCAGCCTGGAACTTGGTAGCGTAACGAAATAACGCCTACCGCAACTGCAACCGCCATCACCACCGCCCCATGTCCAAGCGAAAACAGCAGTCCGGACCAGCGAGACAGCAGCGGTTTGTTGTTGGCCGCATTGAAGCGCGTCAGGCCGTCTATGGTGGCCAGGTGATCCGGGTCGAAACCGTGTTTCAAGCCCAGCACGAAAACCAATGCCAGCAGAGCGAAACAATTATCGGGCAAAATTTCCATAGTGGGTTCCTTGAGGTGGGTGAAATCCGAGCTCCTTAGCTTGATATTTTCTTCCAGGATACCCGGACTTGCAAGAAAACTTCAAATCAGCCCATTTTTGAGTATATGATCATACAAGTTTCATGCCAAATTGACAGAGCCTTATATTGCGAGAGAGAATCGGAGTAAATGAAGTGTTACCTGGTCAGAAAGTTTGCATTTTGAACGTAATCTGGCAGGCTGGTTTGCATATCGAGTGTTTTTAACCGGGCTCAAAAAATAGTTGCCATGTCTGAAGAGCTACCCGTAAAAATTAATCAGCAGCTGCGCCACGAGGAATTGCGTGCGGCGCAGTTTTGCCCTATCGAAGGGGTAGACGAGTCGGTGTGGATTGAAGTGATCCGCAAGATGGACGAGGTTTACTCGGATCTGCTGCAATATCAGGTGGCGCTGGAGGAAAAGAATGTCGAACTGGAAGAAACCCACCAGTTTGTCTATAGCGTGCTGACTTCGATGTCCGATGTGTTGATTGTCTGTGATCTGCATGGCAATGTCGTGGAAGTCAATCGTGCGCTGGTGATGTTGATCGGCCGTAGCGAAGGCGATTTGCGCGGCAAGCCGGTGCTTGAGTTGTTCGCTGACGAACGCTCTCGAGTCAGTGCCAGAAGTGTGCTTGCGACACGCACCCCGGCGACGCAAATCAAGGAATGTGCTGCAGAAATGCTGGATGCGGCAGGCGTTGCAGTGCCGGTAGCCCTCAATTGTGCGCCCCGTTACGATCTGCGCGGTCGGGTAGCTGGTTTTGTGATGGTGGGCAGACCGGTGGGTGAATTGTTGCGCGCTTATCAGGAACTCAACGATACCCATGAAGAACTGAAGCGCGCTCAACAACAACTGGTGCATTCTGAAAAAATGGTGTCGTTAGGCCGCCTGGTTGCGGGGGTCGCACATGAACTGAATAACCCGATCAGCTTTGTGCTCGGCAATGTCCATGTATTGCAACGCTATAGTCAGCGACTGAAAAGTTATCTGGAGGTGCTTCATGAAGGCGCCGATCCGCTTTCCCTGGAGAAGTTGCGTGAGGAATTGCGCATAGACCGTATTCTGTCTGACATGGATTCTCTGATTGAGGGAACGGTGGAAGGTGCGGAACGTACCCGCGACATCGTTGAGGGGTTGAAGCGCTTTTCCGCGAAGGACAAGGATGAGACGATTCATTTCAATCTGGCCGAGGTGATTAACAAGGCGGCATATTGGGTTTCCCGCGCCTCCACTACAAAATGCCAGGTGCATTGCGATCTGCCGGAACAGATTCCGGTGCTGGGCAACCCGGGACAAATTCAGCAGGTGGTGATTAATCTGGTGCAAAACGCGCTGGACGCGACTCTGGGTGGTAGCGCGCCTGTACTGGAAATTTGGGGTAGTATCGCTGAGGGTCGGGTCAGGATTTATTTTCATGATAATGGTCGCGGCATTGAACCCGCGCATTTGAGCCAGGTGTTCGATCCATTTTTTACCACCAAGCCGGTCGGCAAGGGCACCGGGCTTGGGCTTTCGATCAGCTATGGCATCGTCAATCACCACGGTGGCAGCCTGTCGGTTGAGAATCATGCGAAGGGCGGGGCGGTGTTCAGTTTATGCCTGCCGGTCGCGTGAAAGGCCGTGACTGCAAAGCTGCTTTCCAGTCTATCTGGCAAGTTGTCAGAATGGTTTGCGATGCGGGTCGCAGATTATTCCATTTAAAAAATCAACCTATTGTTTATAAAGTGTGTTTTGATGTGGCACAGATTTTGTTAGTAGTAGCCACAGGCAATGCATAACGATAACGAAAGGTTGAGGCTATGGATAAGAATACCATTGAAAGCAGTTTAAATATTGAGGCACTGGAAGACCGGCTAGGGATTTCGCGACGCAGCTTCATGAAGTTATGTGCCGCAATGGCGGCGACCATGGGTCTTCCAGCCGGGGCAGACGCTGCAATCGCCGAGGCGGTGGCTACCAAACAGCGTCCCTCGGTGATCTGGCTGCACTTTCAGGAATGCACCGGCTGTACCGAGTCGCTGTTGCGTGCAGAGCATCCGACACTGGAGAAGCTGATTCTGGACATCATTTCTCTCGACTATCATGAGACCTTGTTTGCCGCAGCCGGTCATCAGGCAGAAGCGGCACGTCGTGCGGCGATGAAAGCCAACAAGGGCAAATACCTGCTGGTGGTGGAAGGGGCGATTCCAACCAAAGACAATGGCATTTATTGCAAAGTAGGCGGCCAGACCGCGATGGAGATGCTCAAGGAATGCGCCGCCGATGCCGCTGCAGTGGTCGCCATCGGCAGTTGCGCTTCGTGGGGCGGCATGCCTTCCACACCGCCGAATCCTACCGGTGCGTCGAGCGCGGGTGAGGTGTTAGGGAAGGTGATACCCAACATCCCCGGTTGCCCGCCTAACCCCTATAATTTCCTGTCCACCGTGGTGCATTTTCTGACCTTTGGCAAGCTGCCGGAGGTGGATAATCTGGGTCGACCCAAGTTTGCTTATTCACGCCTGATCCACGAAAACTGCGAACGTCGCGCGCATTTTGACGCAGGGCGCTTCGCCATGGAATTTGGTGACGACGGCCACCGCAAGGGCTATTGCCTGTACAAACTGGGTTGCAAGGGACCGGAAACTTATGCCAACTGTCCGGCTATCCTGTTCGGCGATGTCGGCAATGCCAGTTGGCCGGTAGGCACGGGTCACCCCTGTATCGGTTGCACCGAAAAGGGAGTAGGTTTTGCCAAGCCGATTCATCAGTTGGCGGTACTGAAAACCATGTATCCGCCGGTCGGCTTCCCGCGTGTCATCGAAGAACGCGGCAAGGGTGCAACGCTGGGCGCAACGGCCTTGACAGCGGCGATTGCCGGAGCGGCAGTGGGCGCGGGTGCGATGCTGGCGAAAAATCTCGGCAAGAATGTTGAGATACAGCAAACGACGCCAGTGGAAGGAAAACAATCATGAGTATCAACCGGCGCGATTTCCTGAAAGGGGCGCTGGCCGGAGTCACCCTGCTGGCGGCAGCCGCGCCAGCCGAGGCGCGCCCCAACAACACCATGCCTGCCGAGGCGGTGGGTCTGCTCTATGACAGCACGCTGTGCATCGGTTGCAAGGCCTGTGTGTCTGCTTGCAAGGATGCCAATAATATGCCGGCCGAGTTTTCCATGGACGAGCATTATTGGGACAGCCCGTTGGACATATCTGGCAAGACCTTGAATATCATCAAGATATACAAGGAAGGCACGGGTGAAAATAAAGACCAGGAAAAAGATGGCTTTGCCTTCATGAAAGTGTCCTGTCTGCATTGTGTCGATCCTTCCTGCGTCTCGGTCTGCCCGGTCTCGGCGATGACCAAGAATCCGGTGAATGGGATTGTGGGTTATGACAAGGAAATTTGCATCGGCTGTCGTTATTGCGTGGTTGCCTGTCCTTTCGGCGTGCCGCGCTTCCAGTATGACACCCCGTTCCCGCAGATTTCCAAGTGTCAGCTATGTCGTCACCGTTTAGCGGAAGGCAAATATGCCGCCTGTGCCACGGTGTGCCCGACCGGTGCGACGCTGTTTGGTAAAGTCGAAGATCTGCATGGCGAAGCAAAGCGGCGTGTGGCGTTGAAAGCGGGCGAGATGAGCGAGTTTCCGCGCGGCAATATCAATACCCATGACCAGTCATCGCATACGGCGAAGGCTGCTGCCTACCTGCCAAAGATCTATGGCGAGAAGGAAGTGGGTGGCACGCAAATGCTCAAGCTGGCCGCCGTGCCTTTCGATAAACTGGGTATGCCGACGCTGGCGGAGCAGTCCAATGCCAGCATCTCGGAAACCATGCAACATACGATGTATGGAGGCTTGATCGCACCGTTGGCTTTTCTCGGTGCACTGACCTATGCCGCCAAGCGCAACGTCAAGGAGGATGAACATGAGGAATAACCTGAAGTCGATAGCCTCTCAAACCACCGGACTGCGCAGCACTGATAAGGAGATTCACCATGGCTAATGCTCATCATCCCGCAGCCCCGCTCGGCGGATCGCTAGTGACGCCGACCACGTTGCTGCTGGCGGCGCTGGTACTGGTTGCTGCGGGCATACTGGCAGTGCGTTTCCTGTTTGGTCTAGGGGCGGTCACCAATATCAGCGACGGTTATACCTGGGGCATCTGGGTAGTCTATGACGTGGTTATCGGTTCGGCGTTTGCCTGCGGCGGTTATACCATCGCGTTGCTGGTGTATATACTCAACAAAGGCGAATATCACCCGATGGTACGTCCGGCGCTGCTGGCCAGCCTGTTTGGCTATACGCTGGCGGGGATAGGGGTCATTTTTGATCTGGGTCGTTACTGGAATGCTTGGCATATCTTCTGGCCGGGTTATGCGCAAATCAATTCGGTGATGTTCGAGGTGGCGGTGTGTATCTCGGCGTATATTATCGTGATGTGGATTGAATTTTCGCCGGCATTTCTGGAGAAATTTGGCAAGAAAGAGCTGAAGAAGAAGCTCAGCAAGCTGCTGTTCGTGTTTATCGCGTTGGGTATCTTGTTGCCCTCGATGCACCAGTCTTCGCTGGGTTCGATGCTGGTGGTTTTCGGTAATCAGATACATCCGTTATGGCAGACTATTCTGCTGCCGTTGCTGTACCTGATGACGGCGGTGCTGATCGGTTTTGCGATTGTGATCTTCGAAGCCTGTCTGTCCTCGGCCGGTTTTAAGCGTCCACTGGAAATGCATCTGTTATCCAAGCTGTCGAAGCTGATGATCTGGGTGCTGGCGGCCTATCTGGCGGTGCGAATTGGCGATTTGCTGGTACGCGGCGCACTGGTGAGAATGTTTGAGGGGAGTATTGAGGCCTTGATGTTCTGGATCGAGATGGGATTGTTTATCGCGCCGCTGGTGATACTGGCCAGTAGCAGTGCCCGGTTGAATCCCTCCAAGCTGTTTATTGCCGCATCGAGCCTGATGCTGGCGGGCTTCTTGTTGCGCATCAATTCCTATCTGGTGGGGTATGAACCGCCGATAGGCTGGCATTATTTTCCGTCAGTACCGGAAATTCTGGTTTCTGTAGGAATGATTGCCTTCGAGGTATTGGGTTATATCGTGCTGGTGCGTTACCTGCCGATTTTGCCGGGAAATGTTGAAACGACTGTCGCACAAATCAGGAAATAATCAGGAGAATTAAAAATGGGAAAAAGAATTACGATAGACCCGATCACCCGTATTGAAGGCCATCTGCGCGTCGATTGTGAAGTGAGTGACGGCAAGGTTAGCAAGGCTTGGGCCTCGGGTCAGATGTGGCGCGGCGTAGAACAAATCCTGATCGGACGCGATCCTCGTGATGCCTGGGCGATCACTCAGCGTATTTGCGGCGTTTGTACCACGGTGCATGCGGTGGCTTCGGTGCGGGCAGTAGAGAATGCACTCGAACTGGAAGTGCCGCTGAACGCGCAATACATCCGCAACATGATCATTACCGCCCATGCGATACACGATCATATTGTGCATTTTTATCATCTATCTGCGCTGGACTGGGTGGATGTGGTCTCCGCACTCAAGGGGGATCCGGGCAAGACAGCGGCTCTGGCAGAAGGGCTTTCAAGCTGGAGCGGTAACAGCAAACATGAATTTGCCAAAGTAAAAGAACGGCTTAGCGGATTTGTTGGAACCGGGCAACTGGGGATATTTACCAATGGTTACTGGGGGCACCCGGCGATGAAGCTGTCGCCGGAAGTAAATCTGCTGGCGACCACGCATTATCTGCAGGCGCTGGAAGTGCAGCGCTATGCCAGCAAGATTGTCAGCATTCTGGGATCAAAATCACCGCATATCCAGAATATGGCGGTGGGTGGCGTATCCAATCCGATAGCGCTGGATTCTCAGTCTGTGTTGTCGATCGAACGCCTGCTCGCGGTTAAGGAATGGATCGTCAAACTAAATGATTTCATCAAGAACGTCTACTTGGTGGATGTGGCGGCGATCGGCGCGTTTTACGCGAACTGGACTGCGATAGGTGGCGGCGTGATGGATTATCTGGCTGTGCCGGACCTGCCGCTGGATACCAAAGGCACCCAGTTTGCGCTGCCAGGCGGCTACATCAAAGGGGGCGATCTGGCCAGCATCAAACCGATCAAGGCGTTCGGCGACCCCTATTTCCGCGACGGCGTAGAAGAAAGCGTGAAGCATTCCTGGTACAAGGGTGGCAAGGGCGCGCTGCATCCTTTCAAAGGTGAAACCATTCCTGAATACACCGACTTCCAGGACAATGGTAAGTATTCCTGGGTCAAGTCGCCCACCTTTTACAGCAAACCGGCTCAGGTAGGTCCTTTGTCACGCGTGCTGGCAATGGCCGCGCAGAATCATGCACCTACGCTGAAGTATCTGACCGGCTTGCTGGATACGGCAGGCTCGCTGGCAAAGACTAAAATACCACTGGCGGCCGTGCATTCCACGATCGGTCGCCATGCAGCTCGCGCGGTTTCCTGTGCAGTGCAGGTGGATGAACTGGCCAACCAGTGGCAGTTGCTGGTGGACAATATCGGTAAGGGCGATACCAAGACTTATAACAAGCCCACCTTTCCCAAAGGCGAAATTCATGGCGTGGGTTTCCATGAAGCGCCGCGCGGCGTGCTGTCGCACTGGGTGGTGATCAAGGATGCTAAAATCACCAACTATCAGGCCGTGGTGCCGACCACCTGGAACGCAGCGCCGCGTAATGAAGGCGACGTGGCAGGCCCCTATGAAGCCTCGCTGCTGAATACCCCAGTCGCCGATCCGGAGCGTCCACTGGAAGTGCTGCGCACTGTACATTCTTTCGATCCTTGTCTGGCCTGTGCGGTGCATGTGCTGGATACCGAAGGCAGACCGGTGGTGCAGGTCAAGGCGCTTTGAAGTTTAGCTGTTTATAAAGGAAATTAATGCGCTTGATTGTGTTGGGAGTAGGCAATACCTTGCTCTCTGATGAAGGGGTAGGGGTGCGGGTAGTGGAGAAATTGCAACAGGATTTCTCCCTCCCGGCAGAGGTCGAGGTCATCGACGGTGGCACTACCGGCATGGAAATGCTCGAAGATCTGGCAGGCGCAGACCACCTCATCATCGTGGACGCGATGTTTGGGGGGAACGCGCCGGGCACGATCGTCAGGCTGGCAGGCGATGAAGTGCCGGTATTTTTCAAAACCAAACTTTCACCGCATCAGATTGGGCTTTCGGATGTGCTGGCGACGCTAGTGCTGACCGGCGAACAGCCAGGCGGCGTTACCATCATCGGCATTCAACCGGTATCTATGGAGCTAAACATGGAGTTGAGTCCGCAAATCGCTGCACTGTTGCCTGATGTAGTCTCGTTGGTGGTGGCAGAATTGGCTATGCTGGGTGTCACTTTGCAGGAGGTGGCCTAGATGTGCATGGCAATTCCCTCGCGCATCGTCGCGCTGAAGGGTGATATGGCGACGGTAGAGTGCTTCGGCGAGCATAGAGAGGTTAGCCTGATGCTGCTGGACGAGCCAGCGGTGCTAGGCGACTATGTGCTGGTACAGGCAGGCGGCTTTGCCTACGAACGTATCGAACCCAGTCTGGCGATGGAAGCCTTGCACCTATTCAGCGAGGTGCTAGCTGAGTCTGAATAACCAATCGGGGTACTGTTCTGGTGTTTCACACAGTCCCGCCTATCAATCGGGGGACGGGCGTCCCGCCCGTCATTGCAACCCTCAGACCCGGCGAAGGGGTATTGTTCTGGTGTTTCACTCAGTCCCGCCCGTCATTGCAACCCTTAGACGGGCGAGACGCTCATCCCCCGGCGAAGGGGTATTGTTCTGGTGTTTCACTCAGACCCGCCATAACAGGGTTGTATGCCAGATAGGCTAGGGTGTTGTTCAGGTCAGATTCATCCCGTATGAATCGGTCAAAGTAATCTTCCTGCCAGAAGAGCCCACTTCGCCTCAGTATTTGGTTCCCTTTTTTCGCTGTAAACGACTTCCATGAATGCATGATTTCGGCAAGTCGATGGGGTTCATGAGGGCTAAATACGACATGCATATGGTTGGGCATAATTACCCAGCCATGAAGAGTGTAGCGGGTTCTATCGAAATACAGCAGCGCATTCTGAACCATGCTGGCGATGCGCACATCTTTGAGCCAGCAGGCACCCATTCCTTTGTTCAACCAATTTTCTACTTGCTGACGATATTGTGTATCATGAATTCGCCCTCCAGCCAAATCTTCTTTCCATTTATTCAGTTTTTCCTGCGGAAGAGTTTTGGCTAAGCGAAAAGTGACAAATTGTGTCAGGTTTAGGGCATCGTAATGGGGAGGATGTTTGTCGCCACGGCGATACCATCCCGGTGGGCGGGCATCTCGCCCGTCCAATTGATTGGCGGGCGGGACGCCCTCACACCGGAAGCAAATCAAGGGGGCAGGTCTAGCTAAGTAGCACATGCACATGCACATGAACCTCCCCTGATGATTCTCCCCGCTGTTGTAAAGTTTACTTCAAAATATTTGGTACTTTACTAGACCTGACCCCGTGTTTCCTGACCCCGTGTTTCCTATTCAAGTGAATCTTTACATTTTGGGATGGGGTGTCTGGTTGGGATTGGGATGTGCGTCATCTTCATAATAGCAGTGGACGAAATACTCATCTTTTTTGCTGCCGGTCAGCTTCATATTGACGGTGTTCTGGTAGCATTGCTCAGCCTTTTCAGCCATTTGAAATTCCGTCATATCGATTTTTTTTAAGCATGATTCCAGAAAAATATTCCTGGAGTTCATGTCGGTAATTTTTTCTCCGGCTTTGACACATTCTTTACTATATTCAGGTTCGTGTGCAAAGGCTGGGGCAGCGATTGCGGTCAATAATAAACTGGTTAGTAGAATTATAATTTTAATCATAATATTTTCTCCCGGTGATTAAGTGTTTCTGGTTGCAAAGTAAGTAGGATGTACTCATAAAATCTTGTTTATCCCGCATGAATTCTAGCTCATGAATGTCATTAAAGGTACAAATTCTCACCGTCAAGTATAAATTTATTTTGCTCCAGGTGTAGTGCCATCGGCGGTTCAACTGAACGGATGTCTTAGCACGATGGTTTCGTCGCGATCCGGTCCGGTTGAAATCATGTCTACAGGAATTCCGCAGACTTTTTCGATGCGTGCCAGATAATTGCGTGCGGCTAGTGGTAAATCCTCATAGCGCTGCAAGCCAATCGTGCTCTGACTCCACCCTGGCATTTCTTCATAGACGGGTTCGCAGTTAATCATGGCATCAGCACCTACTGGAAGAATGTCGCTGTATACGCCGTTAATTTGATAACCTACGCCGATTTGCACGGTCTCCAAGCCGTCCATTACATCCAGTTTGGTGATGCACAATCCTGATACGCCATTGATTTGTATGGAACGTTTGAGTGCTGCCGCATCGAACCAGCCACAGCGACGTGGTCTGCCGGTAGTCGCTCCAAATTCATTGCCGCGCTTGGCCAGTCCTGCACCGATAGGGTCGCATTTATCCAGTGCGTCATAAAGTTCGGTAGGGAACGGACCTGAGCCGACGCGAGTGGTATAAGCCTTGGTAATGCCCAGGATGTAATTGAGCATTTGCGGACCTACCCCTGCACCCGCGCAGGCAGCTCCTGATACGCAATTGCTGGAAGTCACAAATGGATAGGTGCCATGATCGATGTCCAGCAAGGTGCCTTGTGCGCCTTCAAAGAGCAGGTTCAGACCCGCCTGATTGGCATCATACAAGGCGCGCGGCACATCCATGACCAGCGGCTTGATACGTTCGGCCAGCGCCAGCGTGTCATCCAGGGTTTTCTGAAAATCCACCGTGTCGGTTTTAAAATAATTTTTAAGCACAAAATTATGAAAATCGAGCACTTCGCCCAATTTTGCAGCAAAACGTTCGCGGTGAAAAATATCCTGCAAGCGGATGGCGCGGCGCGCCACCTTGTCTTCATAGGCCGGCCCAATGCCGCGCCCGGTAGTGCCGATTTTTGCATCGCCCTTGGCCAGTTCGCGTGCCTTGTCGAGCGCTTCGTGATAAGGCAGAATCAACGGACAGGCTTCGGAGATTTTCAACCGACCCAAAACTTCCACGCCGGCTTTTTGCAGGTCGTCAATTTCCTTGAGTAGTGCGACCGGCGAAAGTACCACGCCGTTGCCGATATAGCACATCACGGCATCGCGCAAAATTCCCGAAGGAATCAGATGCAATACGGTCTTTTTGCCGTTGATGACCAGCGTATGGCCGGCGTTATGACCGCCTTGAAAACGCACCACGCCCTGAGAATGATCGGTCAGCCAGTCGACGATCTTGCCCTTGCCTTCATCACCCCACTGAGTACCGATTACCACTACATTTTTTGCCATTTCAATTCCTGAGATAGTGAGGGCAGTCGCCCTGCAATTAATTTACGCGTAGGCACCAGCGCCCACCTTGCAATTTTACAACTTCACGACAACCCAAATTCCATCGCGCAAAACCAATTCGCGATCACACTGCAATTCTTTACGCAAGGACACATCATTCAACAAATCAATTACCACCGCGTTACCTGCCTCGCGCAATTGAGCAATTTTTTGCTGTAGCGCACCATCCTCGCTAGCGGGTGCACAGATACCCGCTTGTGTCGCTTGTTGCGGTAACAATCGATAAAGCTGGCGCAAATCCATGCTGAAGCCGCTGGCAGGGCGAGCACGTCCGAAACTCTTGCCCAGATCATCATAGCGTCCGCCCAGCGCAATTGCATCGTGGCTGCCTTGATGATAAGCGGCGAATACCATGCCACTGTGATAATCATAGCCGCGCAGATCGGCCAAGTCGAGGCCGACACTGGAGGCCATCGGTTGAAGCTCCTGGCTGACAATCTGCAGTGCATCCAGCGCGGCGGTAATTTCAGGATAAACCGGCAGCAGTTGACGGGCACGAGTCAGCACTTCGGCACAGTTGCCATACAGCTGGGGCAACGCCAGTAATGCCTGGCGTAATACTTCATCCAGCGGTTGTATCAGCGATTGCAGGACTGAGCTATCCTTGCTTTGCAGTGCGAGAAATATCTGTGTTTCCAGTTCCTTGTCCAGTTTCGCCTGGCTGGCCAGCGCGCGGAATATGCCCACATGTCCGAGATCGAGATGCACCTCTGTTAATCCCAGCAAGGTCAGGGAACGCATCATCAGTTGCTGGATTTCCAGATCACTTTCCAGTCCGCCATGTCCATAAATTTCTGCGCCAATTTGCAGCAATTCGCGAGTGCGTGTCACACCTGCCGGATGGGTATGCAGTACGCTACCCGCATAGCAGAAGCGCGCGACTCCCTGGCGATTCAGTAAATGCGCATCGATGCGCGCCACTTGCGGCGTGATGTCGGCTCTAAGCGCCAGGGTGCGACCGCTCAATTGATCGACCAGTTTGAAGGTGCGTAAATCCACCTCTTCGTTGATCAGCAGCGATTCGGCATATTCCAGCAAGGGTGGAGAAACCAGTTGATAGCCATGCTTACGCAGCAAATCCAGAAATTGTGCGCGCATCAGTTCGATATGCCAAGCCTCGGCAGGCAGCATATCCTGTATATATTCGGGAAGTAACCAATTTTGCATCATTTAATCCAGTACAACAGTAATAATCCTGAAATCATCGAGCTCAACCCGACGAAGCGCAATTGCCCTTCGCTCAAAGCCAACAGCTTGCGAAAAGTTTCGCGCCACATCTCAGGAAATGCGAAAGGCAGCAAGCCTTCAATCACCAGCATCATTGCCAGACCCAGTAGCCAGTAGGACTGCACGGCTTATTTGCCCTTGGCAGGGCTCTTCAAATATTTGAAAAAAGCAGAGCTGGGATCCAGAACCATCACGTCGCTCTTGTTCTTGAAGCTTTGTTTGTAGGCTTCGATGCTGCGGTAAAAAGAATAAAATTCGCTATTCTTGCCGAAGGCGGAAGCATACAGCGCTGAAGCCTTGGCATCGCCTTCGCCCTTGGTCTGCTGGGCAGTGCGATAGGCTTCAGCCAGGATCACTTCGCGCTGACGATCCGCATCGGCCTTGATTTTTTCGCCTTCGGCTGCACCGGAAGCGCGCAGTTCATTGGCAACGCGTTTACGTTCCGCATCCATGCGGCGGTACACCGATTCACTTATTTCCAATGGGAAATCAACGCGTTTCAAACGCACATCCAGCACCTGTACACCGATTTTGCGCGCATCTGCATCGGTTTTTTCGCGCAACACGGTCATGATTTTTTCGCGTTCACCCGATACCACCTCGTGGATGGTGCGTTTGCCGAATTCCTCGCGCATACTAGAATTGACGGTCTGCAACAGCCGCGTTCGGGCACGCGCTTCATCGCCGCCTACGCTGATGTAATATTGCTTGACATCGACGATGCGCCACTTGACGAAGGAATCCACCAGCACATTTTTCTTTTCTGCGGTAATGAAACGCTCCGGTTCCACGGTGTCTAGCGTCAGAATGCGCGAGTCAAAGAAGCGCACGTTCTGCAATAGCGGAATCTTGAAATTAAGACCGGGTTCGGTCTTGACGCCGACCATTTCGCCCAGTTGAAAGACGATTGCATTTTCGCGTTGATCCACGACATAGATGCTCATGCCCAGGATTGCCAGCGTGAGCGCACTAACTACTAACAGTTTATTTTTGTTCATTAACGTGCCTCCCGATCGCGGCTGAGCAAGGAATCTCTGGCGCGTTGCGCGGCAGTATTGTCGCTGGTCTGTGAAGTGGGATGGGCTGGTACTGCAGGAGCCGACGTTTCAGCAGGCAAGCTTCCGGCTCGTGCCGTTTCTACCAGTTTGTCCAGCGGCAGATACAGCAGGCTGTTGCCGTTTTTCTGATCGACCATGACCTTGCTGATATTGCCCATCACCTGTTGCATCATGTCCAGATACATACGCTCACGGGTGACCACGGGCGCTTTTTCATATTCGACGAGAATTTGCTTGAAGCGGCTGGCATCACCCTCGGCATTGGCGGAAACACTCTGCTTGTAGCCTTCAGACTCCTGGATCAGACGAGCCGCCGTGCCGCGCGCTCTGGGCACCACATCATTGGCATAAGCCTGACCTTCGTTCTTTTGCCGTTCCCTGTCCTGGCCAGCCTTCACCGCATCATCAAAAGAAGCCTGCACCTGTTCCGGGGGTTGTGCGTTCTGCATAGTCAGCTTGCTGATCAGAATGCCGGATTTATAACGATCCAGTATTTCCTGGATCAGCTTGGTGGCGGCGGCCGCCACCTGTTCACGACCCTCATACAGCACGAAATCCATTTTATTCTTGCCCACCACTTCACGGATCGCGGTTTCTGCGGCCTGACGCACATTTTCGTCCGGGTTGCGGTTGTTGAACAAATAATCGGCCGGTTCGTTAAGGAAATACTGCACCGCAAACTGAATGTCGATGATGTTCTCGTCATCGGTGAGCATCAGCGATTCCTTGAGCATCTTGGATTTGACGTTTTCGCGATAGCCGACTTCAACCGTCCTGACCTGGCTCAGATTTACCAGTTCCACGGTCTCGATCGGCCGGGGCAAATGCCAGCGGGGGCCGGGTAGCGTGGTTTCGGAAAGCTTGCCAAAACGCAGTACCACGCCGCGCTGACTGGCATCCACGATATAAAAGCCGCTGCCGACCCAGATCAGTGCGGCAATGGCGCCCAGCAAGCCGAGACCGCCGCCTATTTTTCTGGGTTGTCCTCCGCCAGGTTTGGCTGCGCGTTGGGCGCTTCCGCCAATAATAGATGCCAGCTTGTCATTGAGTTTACGCAGCAACTCTTCCAGATCGGGAGGTCCGCCATTTTTGTTGCCCCATTTCGGGTCATTCAGTCCCATAATTTGCACTCATAGTTTGATTATTTTCCAGCGCTTGGCGCGCGGCTTTGGCTTCATCCAGTGCGAGCCGCAGGCCATCCAGTCCTGCACCACTCCGGGCGCTCAGAAAAACGCGGTCGATTTTACCATAATCGTCGCGTTGCACGCTGGGTGGAATATCCTGTAAATCAATTTTGTTATAAACCAGCAGTTGCGGGATGTTCGACGCGTCTATTTCCGAGAGCACTTTGTTGACTTCGAGAATCTGGTCCTCCCGGTTCGCATTGTTGGCGTCCACCACATGCAGCAATAAATCTGCCTGAACCGTTTCTTCGAGGGTGCTGCGAAACGCCGCAATCAACGAATGCGGCAAATGCCGGATGAAGCCCACGGTGTCGGACAACACCACATCGCCATAACCTTCGGTAAACATGCGGCGAGAGGTGGTATCCAGTGTGGCGAATAACTGGTCTGCGACATAGGCATCAGCCCGGGTCAGGCAATTGAACAGGGTGGATTTGCC
>CAIRBC010000010.1 GCA_903876685.1 uncultured Nitrosomonadales bacterium
CCAGTCGAAATTTTCGACCGAATTGTGCCCTATGAACCATACCGTAGGGTGCGCTTGCGCACCATTAACCGTTGGTGCGCAAGCGCACCCTACGAAAACCATTTTGTGGTGGAGGTTCATGGGTAGGGAGGGGGCGAGGGAAACGGACATGGCGGTTTCATTATCAAGGGTGGCATCATCGCCATGTCCGTTAGTATGCGGCAGAGACGAGCGTAAAGGAGCCGCATGCATGGCATCCCAGCGTTTACGTTCCTCGTGCAAACCGGCCGGGTCTAATTCTGTCATCAGATCCAGGGTGAAGATCAGGTTGCTGTGTGCCATCGTGTAAGCGGGTTTGAGGAGCAAGGCCTTGCGAAAATGCACCAGCGCCTCCTCAAGTTGACCGGACTTTTGCAGAAACCTGCCCAGGCTGTTATGCGCTTCGGCATGCTCGGGTTCAAGTTGCAGTGCACGCCTGCAACTGGCGACACCCTCGTCCAGACGCATTTGCTCATATAAGGTAAGGCTCAGATTGTAATGCGCATCAGCGGAATCCGGATGGAGCTGCAAGGCTCGAACAAAACAGGCTTCAGCTTCGTCCAGTTTATTGAAATCATGCAGGAGGCAGCCCAAATTCAGACAGGCTGACGGGTAATCCGGCTTAAGTTGCAATGCCTGACGGTAACAGGCTTCAGCCTCTTCCAGACGATACAATTGCTTCAGGGTGTTTCCCAGGTTGAAATGGAGTTCCGGCATATCCGGCCTCAGTTGCAGTGCCGCGCGAAAACTGTGCTCTGCTTCCAGTAACCTGCCTTGATCCTGTAGCGTCGCAGCCAGGTTACTGTGTGCCTCGGCATAGGCCGGGTTGATCGCCAGTGCCCGACGCAGGCAGGTTTCGGCCTCGCTCAGACGACCCAAATTATTATAGATATTGCCCAGGTTGCATTGCACCGGCGCGTCATAGGGCAACAGCGCTTCGGCCTTCTGCATGAAAGCCAAAGCCTCCAGGCTGCGCCCCATTTTGTCATGAATCATCGCCAATACCATCCAGCTATAGCCATGTCCGGGAAACTGATGACTTAACTGGTGGGCAAGTTCGGCGGCATCTGCCAGGTTGTCCGCATTGTAGAGTTCAATAAGCTTATCGAGGTCGCGTGTATCTGGTGTTGCTCCCGACTGAATTTCAGATGAAATTGACATGTTGCACATCCTTGCTGACCAGTCTGTCGAGATAACGGTTGACCTCGTCCATGCGGCAGTTTAATCGACATTCACGGATATCGAGTTCTTCACGGATATACTTGAAATTTTTGCGGCGTGCCTCGCCTTCCCATAGTTCGCTGAAAGTTTCCTGATTGATATTCCCGTAATTAAAGCGGGGATCGAGCAAATAGGCGCTGCATCCATACAAATCGCCATTGGCCATCAGATAAGCCCAAAAGGCCGGTGTCGCATGACAGCGTTCATAGCGGGGCGTAGCGCTCTGATCGTGTTTTTTCATGGTATTTTCGCGATACACCACGCTGAAGCGCCCGGTATTCAACGCCGCAAGCCTTGCCTGTAGATCGGCATAGCCGTGATACATCACATCCTGATAGATCTGGGTGACGCTGAATAAATGCTGCGAATAAGGTTTGACCACCAGATAGTCCAGGCCTATTTCATCGCGGCAGATACGCGCCAGGGTCTCGACCTCGGCGGCATTTTCCGGCAGCAGTAAAATCTGCGCCCCTAGCACACAAGTGTAGCTGCCTTTGTCACGCGCCTCCACCAGACGCTTGAGATTGGCGAGTACCCGCTCGAATTCCTTATCCTTGCAGCGATGGATGCGGGTGTAAGTCTCTGAGGTTCCGGCATTCACCGAGGCCTTGAGCCAGGATAACAAGGGCAAGCCGCGTTCGACGAAGGCATCGGAAACAATCGAGGCATTGGTGGTCATGGCGCTATCAATTCCGGCACTGGAGGCGGCCATGACCATCTGGTCGATCTGCGTATGCAACATCGGTTCACCTTCCCCGGCAAACATCACGCTTTTGACGCCTTTACGCCCCATCTCGGCCAAAGTGCGCTGTATCACCGGCAGCGACAGACGTACTGGCTGGTAGCCTATGTAGTCCACGGCGCAAAAAGTGCAACGATGATTGCAGGCACCTACCGGCGATATTTCAACATACAGCGGGTAGATACTCTTCATTTTCTCCCAGTCATCCCGGGCATCCAGAAAATTGGCCACTGCCTTGGGGTGATAGATCAGTTTATGGCTATCGATGGCGTAACGGTCAGACATGGTTATTTTCCCGGAAAATTAACGACTAGGGTGTGCAAATTGTGCCAGACAATTGCTGAAGTATCGTCTGGTAGACACTTTCTACCGAAATATGTGTCATACAGGGTTGCGCTTCGTGGCACGATTCTTTCATGCAGGGAATGCAATCCCAATCCAGCGGCGGCGTGATCCTGATCAGGTTCTTCCCGGCTACCTCAGTCGAGATAGTCGGCCCGAACAGCGCAATCACCGGCATTCCCAGCGCCAGCGCGATATGCAAACCGAGCGAATCGTTGGTCACCAGCATGCGACAACTGGCAATCCATTCGATATAGCCTTCGATATCATTATCACTTTGCTGCCAGCATACCGAATATTGCGGGGAAAGCCGGTCATGCAACTGCTGCCAGTGTGCTTCAGGCCAGCGTTTAAGTGGAAATTTCTTGCCGATCAGGTGGTTCAGACCGACCTCGAAGCGTACTTCAGCACGCGGTCGATAACCCAGCAAATAGCTTTGTCCGGCATATTTGTGACCGAGCATTTCATAAAGAATTTCCGACCAGGATTTTGCCTTGCGGCGTTTCGCACCCGAATCGGTGGTGAAGCTCAACGCCTCATCAGAATGATCATAGGCAACCGCACTATGCGTCTTGGGATCCAGCCTGAAACCATAGCGCCGCCACGCCGGGATGCGATCCGAGACGGCACAGATGCCCGGTTCCTTTTCAAAATTCACCACAATATCAAACCATTCCGAAAGCAGCAGATGCGGCGTGAACGGGTTGACCGACAGCAAGCGGTGTATATGTGGGTTACCCTTGAGCAGCGGGATGCCTTTCTTGTCGGTGAGCCAGGTGACGTGATACTGATCTGAAGGAAATAAATGCAGGATCACCGTGGTACGCAATATATCGCCCAGACTGACGACACCGCTGTCATCGGGATCCAGAGTTTCGCTGTAACCGGGTTTAATAATCAATACGCGTTTGCGTTTATCGTCAGTTAGCATGGTTTATTCGCTAAAAAATTGACGTAGCTGAGCCAGCTCTGGAATGTTTTTTTGCAGACTGACCGGCATCTGGATATTCCGGATCTGCACCGAAGTGTGCGCGATGCCGTGGTCATAATAACTCTGAAAGCGGTCATTCTTGACCTTGGTGTCACAACCGATGCAGCGGCCATATTCGTGACAGGGCCGGAATACTTGCAGATCCGCCATGCTGAAATCCGCATCCAGCAGATGACCTACCGGAGCCATGCCTGTGAAGATTTTTGACTGGTTTTGCGCATAACGGAAACCGTGCTTTTCCAGTTGTTCGAACTGCTTCAAGGGGCCGCCTGCGACCCAGCTTTGATACAGATAATAGTGACAGCCCCAGACAAAACCCAGCGGATCGACCAGCAATTCCGTCGTCCTGCACTCGCAACTCAAGGTCTGCGGATGAAGCTGCCGGGCAATCAGATCGGTGGAATAGGGGTACAGATAATGGCCATGCAACTGACCTTCATGTACCCCCAGAAATTCCTTGGTCTCAAAAGGCACTCGTCCGGCATAAAGTGCTTGCATTTCGGCAGTCAACTGATTTTGCGGATGCGCGACCATGTAAATGCCGACATCGCTGTGCGCCTTGTCCGGCGACACCTTAAACCCAAGCTTGCCGAGTGCCTCACAACGATCGACCAGTTCGGCAAAGCCACGCCCCTGCCAGACCCGATTCATTTCTTCGGCATGATAGCTGACACGAATCGAGGGATAAGGCGCCTCGCGCTGAAATTTGTGCTGCATGCCTTGCAGATTTTTGACGAATACTTCAGGTTTTAACGCAAAATTGGTCAGTAGATCATAATAGTGTGGCGTTTGAGCCAGTATGATGTCGAGTCCCTTGCTGTTCCAGTACAGCATCGGTTCCCCCCCTTGCAAGGTGAGCGGCAAATCCTGACGAAAAGGGATGCGGTTAAGTGCCTGTACCCATTCATCGGGGGTCAGCGATTTTCGTCGTGATTTCGCCTGGATCGGAAATAATATTTCCCGACGCCCTGCCTGCTCAGGGTCGTTAATGCAATAACTGCAGGCCAGATTGCACTCCAGACTAAGGAATACCCCTACATAATTCAAGGAAGCTGGCAGTTCGAGCAATGGCAAAGTCACAAGTTTGTTTTCCCTGAAAGTTGTCAATAACAGTTGCGTCTAATAGCTGTTTTCGGCTGATTTCAAATTTAATTCAGTCATAATCAGATAAGGCCCTGTCATTAACCATTAAACACTAGCACCCTGGCCGTTGCTGATTTTAGGATAATTCCGGCTTGCGCACCATTCTTTCCACAATTGCCGGTATTGCTGTTCCGTTGCACGCACATAAGAGGGCTGGTTACCAAACACCGACGCATCAAACAGGCCTCGTAGTTCCAGTCGGAGTTTAGCCAGAGATTGCAGATTGTTTGCCTTTAGGATAGCAAGTTCCACATAGTCCTGCTGGCTTTCTGCGATCCAGTCCGTCAATCCCATCGTGGTCATGATCGACGCTGACACCCGCCCCGCCAGCGTCGGCCAACGCAAGGTGATTAAAGGTACTCCCATCATCAACCCTTCCACCGCAGTCACGCCTCCGCCAAGCGGAAAGGGATCCAGAGCAATATCGAGCTGATTGTAGGCAGCCATATGCAACTCTCGAGTGGTTCTCCCCTGCAATATAATCCGTTCAGGATCAATACCCGCCCGGGTAAAATATCCGGTTACGCGCTTTCTTGCATTAATATCATCCAGAGCAGGCGTTTTAAAGATCATTCTGCTATCGGGCAAGGCCTTTAATATCTGCGCCCAGGCACGGTAAGCCAGATCCGAAGTCTTGAGTAAACGGTTAAACGAGCCAAAGGTAACGCCCTTGCCGGATAAGGCTGGCAAGGCATTGATCGCAAAATTATCATGAGAAATATAAAATCCTACGCTATTGGGTACATAGCGTACTTGCTCAACATACAGTTGCCGCTCTGCAGGCGGCACGATTACCGGGTCAGCGAAAAATACATCCATCGCCGTTAGTCCGGTGCTGGTTGCATAGCCCCAGGCGGTGATTTGCAGCGGTGCCGGCTTTCTGGCAAATACCGGCAGGCGGTTGCCGGCGCTATGTCCGGACAGATCAACCAGAATGTCGATCCGATCTTGCTGGATCAGGTCGGCCACGGCATCATCCGGGAGGCTCGCAATATTTCGCCACTCGCTAACCCGTTGCTGAAAATTCCGTGTCACCGCATCTACTTTGCTGGCATTGTAATAGGCGATCAGCTCGAACTGGCTGCGATCAAAGTGAACTAGCATCGCTCCGAACACATAGCTGGCTGAATGGGTATTGAAGTCGGCTGAGACATAACCGATACGCAGTCGCCGTTCAGGATCGGCACTATTGGGAAATATCCGCTGTTGATGCAAATGGGCTGCATGTGCCGCATTCCACCGTCTACGTTCTTGAAGCAAGTCGGCGGTGTTTGAATCAATCGCCATATCCATGATAAAGATAAGGTTGCTATGTACTTCAGCATTACCCGGATTAATTTGCAGCGACCGTCTGAGACAGGCTTCAGCCTCGCTTAGATTGCCGGTCTCATTGAGTACCGAGCCCAGGTTGCTGTGTGCTTCAGCATAGTCCGGCTTAATCTTCAGCGCCTGGCGGATGCTGGCTTCAGCTTCAGCCAGTTTGCCCAACCCATGCAGAACCAGTCCCAGATTATTATAGGACTTTGCACAATCGGGTTTTAACTGCAACGCGTGCCGAAAATTAGCTTCTGCCTCAGTCAATTGATTGCGATCCTGACAAAGGATGCCCAGGTTGCTGTACGCATCCGCGTAATCCGCTTTGATTTGTATCGCTTGCCTTAAGCAGGCTTCTGCCTCAGTCAGTCGATTAAGATCCCGCAGCGTAAGTCCCAGGTTGCTGAGCGCTTCAACAAAATCTGCTTTGATGCGTAGCGCGTGCCGAAAATTGGCTTCAGCCTCTAGCGGCCGGTGCAGATCGCGGAGCGTCAATCCTAAATTGTTGAGTGCCTCAGCATAGTCGGGATTGACCTGCAGCGCCTGCCGGTAACTGGCTTCTGCCTCGTCCAGTCTGCCCCGTTCTTGAAAAATAGTTCCCAGGCTGCAGTGCGCCTTGGCATAAGCCGGGTTGATCTGCAGCGCGCTCCGGTAACTGGCTTCAGCATCGGCCAATCGTCCCTGCTTCTGCAACAGGATGCCCAGGTTACAATGGGCTGCGGCAGAATGAGGGTCAATTTGCAAAGAGCGCGTGTAACCGCCCTCTGCCTCTATCAGCCTGCCCAGTCCTTGCAGTATGACAGCCAAATTGTATTGCGCTTCTGCGTCCTCCGGTGACACTGCCACGGCTTTCTGCATGGAGATCAACGCATCCGCAGCTCGCCCCAACCTTTCGTATACCGCACCCAACGCCTTCCAGCCTACCACATGCTGAGGAAATTGCTCAGTCATCGTTCGTGCGATGACTTCTGCTTCGTTCAAACGACCTTCTGCAAACAAGGCGACCAGTACATTGATCTGCTGAGTGCCAGGTTGCTGCTGCGTGACGGGTGGCGCTGACTGAACATCACACTCGCGTTGCGGTGTTTCGAGCAGCACCGCCAATGCTTCAACATCTGCGCCTTCCAAGCCCTGCTGCCTGGCAAAGTCCAGCATTTGTCGCGCCTCTGCCAGCTGATCAGCCTGAAACAGTGCGTCAATATAACTCAACCAGTAGGGCCTACGTGCCGGGTCTGCTTCCAATGCTGCCACGAAGTACGGCAACGCGGCGGCCGCTTGTTGCATCTGCACTGCCAAAACGCCAATCTGGTAATTTGCCTGTGGATGCTGCGGTTGAGTTTGCAGAACCACCTGGTAAAGCTTGACCGCTTCAGCCAATTGGCCAGCCTGATGACAAGCGTCGGCTTGCTGCAACACTTGATCGAGTGTCGGCGAGGATGCTTCAGCGTCCGTCATGGTTGATTTTCAGCAGTCATAGCGTCAATGTTATTACTCGTCCAGAACTGATTCTAACTTAAATTCAGAGAAACATTTTCGAGAATAACCGTTAAAAAATGAAAACAATTCATCAGCAATACTACCACGCGAAATAGCCAGCCTCCATAGAGCAGCTTGCCCTCGGCAAAGGCGCTACACCACCCCATCTACGCTGACACTCGAGCAGGATGGGCGAAACATGGAGCAATCCTTTGCAAAAACGGGGTCACAAAAACGCACACAAAAAAACGCACACAAAAACGGGGTCAGGTCTAGCTAAGTAGCAAAAAAACGCAAAAACGGGGGCAGGTCTAGCCAAGTAGCCTATTTATGTGCGAAGGGGATTTGCACTTTCTGGTAGACGGAATTAACTTGGCTCAGCAGCCTGTGTCGCCTTCACCAGGGTAGACAAGGCACCCTCGAAATCAAAACGGCTGGCGGCATCCAGAATTTCCCTGTGAGCGGTACTTCCCAGAACGGCTGAAAACTGAGCGTCTGATTGCGCCAAAAGTTCGAAGGCGTCACCATCATAGTCCCGCAGCAGCGCAGCAAATCGCTCGATCAAAACTGGAAGCTCCGCCGGATTAGCGGTTCCAGAGTTAGCCTCCTTGGCAGGTAAAGGATCTAGCACACTCGCCATTTTGTCTTGCAACTGGCTCAGGTCTGCTGCCAGTGACTGCGTCAGTTGGCGCAAAATCTCTTCCTCCGCGCCGCGAGCAATGCCAGACTCCAGTTGTGCAGCCAACGCCTCGATGCCGGACGCACCAACTTGTCCGGCAACCCCTTTCAAGGTATGAGCCAGTCGCTCGGCACTGATCCTGTCGCCGCAGTTAAGCGCCTCGCGAATTTTTTCTGGTACGTTCGACTGATCGCGGTGGAATCTGGTCAACAACTGCTTGTAGAAGGTAGTGTTACCCATGGTGCGCGCCAGGCCGTCTGCCACATCAATGCCCTCAATGGCTAACACATCACTTTCTACGCTCACCGTAGCCGGCACCCGCTCTGACGTAGAATATTTCGGCTTCACCCAACGCGCCAGCGTGGTATACAACTGTGCAACATTGATCGGTTTGCCGATATGGTCATCCATGCCACAGGCAAGACATTTTTCGCGATCTTCAGCCATAACATTGGCGGTCATCGCAATCACCGGCAATTTCGCATAACGAAGCTCGGCGCGCAGGATTTTGGTCGCTTCGAAGCCGTCCATGACCGGCATCTGACAATCCATCAGTATCGCGTCATAGTCTGAGGCAGAAATTTTTTCCAGCGCATCCTGGCCGTTGACGGCGATATCGACGCGCATGCCGGCGCTGATCAGCAACTCCAGTGCCAAATCGCGATTTATCTCGTTGTCTTCGACCAGTAACACGTAGCCTCCATTGAGCGCTGCCTGCAGTTGCCGGTAATCAAACTGGCGCAGTCCCTGGCGCTGCTTTACCTGCTTACCGAAGGCGGTCATGAGGGTATCGCTTAGCATGGAGGGACTGACCGGCTTGATCAACAATCCGTCGATATGCAGATCGCCGAGATCATGCAGCAGTTCATCGCGACTGTAGGCAGTAACCATCATGCAGATTGGCATGTTCAGCGCATTCAAGCGGATACGCTTGATAGTCTGGATGCCATCCAGCTCCGGCATTTGCCAATCGACTATTACCAGACCGTAGGGTTGACCCTCGCGCTGTGCTGTATCCAGTTTGTCCAGGGCTTCAAGGCCACTGCGGGCGACTGACACAGTATGGCCTAGAGAAGCGATCATCGTGGAGAAAATTTCTCGGGCACTGGCATTGTCATCGACCACCAGAATGCGCAAGCTATCTATATTCAGTTCGCGCTGCGTCTGTTGCTGTTGAAGCCCCAGCCAGGCGGTAAAGGAAAAACGGCTGCCGACTCCCTGTTTGCTTTGAACCATTATTTCGCCGCCCATCAACTCGACCAGGCGCTTGCTGATGGTAAGCCCCAGGCCAGTGCCTCCATATTTGCGGGTCGTCGATGCATCTGCCTGGGTGAAAGCGATGAACAGACGCTGGCATTGTTGCTCAGATAAGCCGACTCCGGTGTCTTGTACCTCAAACTTCAGGCGCACCTGATCACTCGCAGTGGGTGGCGCATCCAGGCGAACCAGTACAGTGATTTCGCCCTGCCCGGTAAATTTGATGGCATTACTGACCAAGTTGGTCAAAACCTGCCCCAGACGCAATGGATCGCCGACCAGAGACATCGGAACGTCAGCGCCGATATCGAACAGCAGTTCCAGCCCCTTTTTCTGAGCATTGATCGTCAACAGATCTGCTAGCCTTTCCATCACATCAGCCAGATCGAAATCGATCTGCTCGAAGCGCAGTTTGCCGGCCTCGATCTTCGAAAAATCGAGTATGTCGTTGATGATGCCGAGCAGTGAGTTGCTGGCACCTTGTATTTTTTCGAGGTAGTCGCGCAACTTCGGATCGAGTTCGGTGCGTAAAGCCAGATGCGCCATGCCGATGATCGCATTCATCGGAGTACGAATTTCATGACTCATATTAGCCAGGAATTGCGATTTGAGTGTCGACCCTGAAATCGCCTCCTGTTTTGCTTTTTCCAGATCGATTTCGTTTGATTTCAATACCTGGTTAAGGTGTTCCAATTCTTCAGTGCGCAGGGCGACCCTCGACTCCAGTTCACGTTCGGTGCGCTGCAATACCGATACAAGTTCCGCTTGAGCCTCGGCTTTTGCCTTGCGATCCTGACTGTAACGATCAGCCAGTGCCAGTGACATCATCAGTAATTCAAAGGCTGAAGCCCAAACTGTCACTTCTATGCTCATGCTCTTGACGAGGGCGCTCATTGCGGCAAAGAAAACCGCACTAAGCGTCACTGGTGTCCAGGCAATCAAAATGAACATGGCTTGACGATTTCCAGACCTAGCCAGCACGGTTAGTCCGTAGAGGTTGCCCAGCGTAGCCAGAATAAAAGGAAGGACTCCAACAGGATAAATAATTTGCAGGAATCCGGTCACATTGTTGAGTTGGAGTACGGTGCACAGCACTTCAATCAAGACGATGACACCCAATATCGCTATGCAGGCATTAACAAAATTTCTCAAGCGTGGCAGGCTCAAATGCATTTTCGTCAGCCGTTGCCCAAAAAGCACGGGGAACAAACAGACCGTGATAATCGTGGCAGCCCAGATGGTCTGCTCAAAAACGGGTGAATCCGGCCATAAAAATTCAAACGCATTGCCATAGCCGCCATTGGCGGTTGACACACGCATGGCCAGCGAAATCAGCGATAATATGTAAATGATATAGTCTGTATCCCGGATTGAAAAATACAGAAACAGATTGTAGAAGCCTAAGGCAATGACCATCCCCATATACAAAAGCCAATGGGTTTGTTCTTTATGTGCCGCTTTCCAGTAGCTATCAACCTGCCAGAGTTTCGGCTTGACCATCACACCCACATAACCTGTGGAGCGTACTCTCAGAAAAATTTCAACCGATTTTTCTGGCGGCAGATTCAACGGAAAAACAAAGGTGGTTGTCGGCAAGGGGCGTTCAGCAAAGCGATAAGTTGAACCGGTAGCCAACCTTTGGTAATGGCCACTTTCATCCGGCGCAAAAAAATCTACTTCCTGCAAGGTTCGGTTGCCAGTATCGAACCACCAGCTCGCTTCCTTGCTGGTGGAATTTTTTATATTGAAACGCAGCCAGTAGGCCGAGGTAGAGGGACCAATGGAGGCTGACTTCAAATTGAATTGAGCAGCATATTCCGGCTCGCGAACCTGAGCTATCGAAAGTGAGCCCTGCTTGTCTTCCAGCAGCCAGGTTACTGGAGATAAATCGATGGGTTCGGCCGAGGGACTTATTTCAACCGTTGGCACTTGCGCACCGGCAAGGCCAGCCGCCATCAACAGTGAAATCGCCCAAAGCAGAATCAGCAGTGACCTGATCTTAAGAAGTTTATTGAGTGTACAGAACATAGGATGCGACTTCAGCGCACACCTTCACCGGTTAACGCATCGGGGGTGAATACCGAATCCGGATACCGCGGCTTGAGCGGATATTGCGCAGCCTTGGAAGTGTACAGCGCGCCGATGAAACCCATGCCATTCAACAGGTCGTTAAAACCCCAGGCGCCGGTAACCGTACCAGGCAGATCGGGGATTACATAGCTTTGTGACCAGAGCGTCTTCCATAGCTTGCCCTTGGCATCCCAGCGATCGGCCAAGGCGCAATTCCAAGTATCTTCGTCACAATAGTAACGGCTTTTCACGACCTGATGGCGTTGTCCCTGGCGCAAGGTGGCCTCAACGACCCAGACGCGGTGCAATTCCCAGCGCATGAAATCGGGATTGAGGTAGTGCTTGCCAAGAACCTTGTCATCGGTCTCGGGCTGCAACAGGCGGTTACCGTTATAGGGTATGTAGAGTTCCTGCTTGCCGAGCAATTTCCAATCGAAGTGATCGAGGCGACCCGACCAGACTTCAATATCGTCGAAGCCTGCATTACCCGAGGTGGCCGCTGCGGGCAAGTCACAACAAGCGTTGGGTAACTTGCGTACGCGACGCTGACCGGTAAGATAGACCCAGGCCTGATCCTTGCTGCTATCGATATTAATGCGACCGGCAATCGCTTCGCCAGCATGGCTGGGTGGCCCGACATTGACGATTCTGGCCATCCAGTATTCATTTTGCCTGGCAAACTGCTCGGGGCTACCGTCTTCAAAATAGTAGGGCATCTGCAGGTCGCCAAGCCCGCTAATGGCCAGCACGGCCGTTCCATCGGCGGTTAACTGGTAATGATTAAACGGAAACTGCCAGGATGTGCCGCGCCAGCGCAGCAAATGGTTCCACATGACCTCGCTGCCCGATTTAGGAATTGGGAACGGAATCCCGCCATAAGCCCCTTCTACCAGATCGCCTACCAACCTGGCGCGTGTAGCATTGTTTAGCGTGTTGTCATAAACCCATTGCGGTGCGGCGGCGGTTCGGTGGGTCGGGTACACGTCCATACGATATTCAGGGTATTTTTGAAACAGCGCCTTGCTGCCTTCGCCTAGCTTGTCAGCATATTGTTCGACATTTTTTGCGGTAATCGAGAATAGCGCTTGCTCGCCAGCAAAGGGGTCAGGTCGACGACCACCCGCCTTGAAACCCGGCATAGGCTGGATATAACCACCATCCCAGGCAGGAATACTGCCGTCCTTGTTGCCGGCTTTTTCAGCGCCCAAGGGAGTCAGGCTGGTTTTCAGCGCAGCCGCTTCCTCTACAGTGACACCCGCACAGACGGTAGTCGCTCCCGCTATTGCCAGGACAAGAAAAGTAAGCCGTACTGTCATCGGTAATTGGCAAGTCATATCAGGCTCTCATTAAAATGTGCGACGCAACGAAAAGGCGATGAAATCGCGATCCTTCAGACTCTGACCATAGCTGAAGTTATTGTTTGAATTGATGAAGGGCTGTACACCGCCATAGTAATGCGTATAGGACAAGCTGAAGCGCCACACTTCCAGATAGCTGCCATTCAGACCGATACTAGCATCGCCGCTACCGTCGGCTGGTTGTGCGCCTGGACCTAGCGCCATCGAGCGTGAACCGTGAGGCGCATAACCCAGGCCTATCGGCAAGCCCAAATCAAATCCGGGAAGCACCTGACGATAGATCGGCTCGAGAATCCAGCGCAAGGCTACTGCATCTCTGGTGGCATTCGGATCGAGCGCGGCGCGATTCTTTGTGACACTCAGCACACGATTCCAGGCCAACTCACCAACAAAGTTAGCTTCCCTGAACAAGGCATTCGGAGACAATGACCATAGGGTAGACAGGTTGAGATGCGCCGTATTGCCCACCGCATAAGCCGGATTACTGTTATTGTTGGTGATGGCACCGCCCATGGCACTGGTATCGACTGCAAGGGTGCTGGCCAGATCCTGGTTATGGCGGATGGAGGCTTCAGCGGCCAGATTCATATCGCCGAAGGTGCGACTCAAACTGCCCCCCAAGGCGGTAATACCTTCGTTATAGGCTAAATGATAGGCTACAGGCATGCCAGGCCGTGCACAACTGCTAGCGCCGACCTTGACCGAGCCAGGCACCACGCAACCTGGCCCGGGGAAAACTCCGGTCACGGGTCTCAAACCTATATCGGTTATTTGCTGGAAGTTCTTGTTATTAAAACGAATCAGGTAGATTCCATAGTCTATTTCAGAACTACGTAGTCGCATTTGCAGCCCCCCTTGACCTGAATTCCTGGCCAACTGATCTATCCCGCGTGGTTCATTGGCCTGCAGAAAAGGAGGCGTGGGCAATCCCAACAAAATCTGTTCCGCGCCATTGGGATTGGTATCTGTTTGCGAAAAATAACTGCCCACGGCAGGCAGTCGGTTTGCCTCCCAGCGGAATTGGTAATAGCCAGCCAGCAAGACATTCGAGTTCAACTGAATCTGACTGGAGATTTGTTGCACCGGGCGGAGCGCTTCTTTGAACTGAGTATTGGGTACACTCACCATCTTCACAACGTCCACCGGCATCATGCCACCGGCAATCGCATTGGCGCCGAAAAACAGGCTTTCGCCCCACACCAACGAGTGCTTGCCCAGGCGAACTGTAACCGGGTCGTCGCCCAGTCTAAGCTTGGCATAGGCAAAGGCATCCAGCAATTCAGCGTTGCTGCCATGATCCTTCTGTGTTGCCAGGGTGAACTGATTATAGGGTACAGATAATTGGTTGACCGAGCCATCCTTGGCGTGGTCATTACTATGCAGGTAGGCATTGTCATACCATGCCGCACCGTCGAGTCGAAATCCGAGATTCTGATAACTCATCTCGAATTCTGACAGCAAATCCAGTCGATTCGAAATCAGTCCCTTGTTAAAATTGCTATCACCATCATTGACGTTACGGCTGCCCGACAAGGTAGTATCAGGGCTCTTCATGCGCCAGGCTGTGCTGTATTTGAGGGTGTTATCCCACCGAGCCTTGAGATCCGGGTTGCTGGTGCCAATCTCAAAGGCATAGGTCTGGCTAACGCAAAGCAACAGAGTCGCTATAATTTGCTCTACAAGTCTAGCCTTTCTGCTATTAAAAACCATTTGTCCAATAATCATTCGGAGGTCGCTTAAGAAGGAAGGAGGGTAGCGATATGGTGTGCAATAACTCGCAAAAAACGGCAAGCAAGTGTCTTATTACCCCAAACCCTCCCAGGAAAAGTACCCATCGCTCTGTGAGTTTCACGTTAAACATAAGAGGCATTAACCGTTCAATAAGGCCAAAACTGAATATAATTAAATCACCATTCTGATTGACAACAAATCTAATCAAATTCTAACAAATTTGCTACCGGCTTGCAGGACTAAAATCAATTAACGTGAAACACGCGTAGCGACTTACTCCCGGCTACGCCCCCCTCGCTGCGCTCTCCCCGCTTGCGGGAGAGGGATGGGGTGAGGGAAACGGACATGGCGGTTTCATTACAAGGGGTGGCATCATTGCCATGCCCGTTA
>CAIRBC010000011.1 GCA_903876685.1 uncultured Nitrosomonadales bacterium
TGCCGGAAAAAATGCACCCGACGTCGATTTCCACATCCTGACCGCAATGCAAACTGCCGCGTATGTCGATGCGTGCAGGATCGGCGAGCGCTACCCCCTGCGCCAGTAGACGATTCGCTTCGACCTGTTGCCAGGTACGTTCCAGTATTGCCAGTTGAGCCTTGCTGTTTACCCCCTGGATTTCCCAAACATTTTCTGGCTGCAAGCTATCTACCGGCACACCTTCCTGCACTGCCATCGCGACTATGTCAGTCAGATAATATTCACCTTGCGAGTTGTTGTTCTGCAACCTGGCGAGCCAAGCGCGCAGCAGAGCTGTCGGCGCCAGCAGGATACCGGTATTGATTTCGGTAATTTCGCGCTGCGCGGCGGAGGCGTCTTTTTCTTCGATGATACTGGTTACTTCACCTTGCTGATTGCGCACAATACGCCCGTAACCGGTGGGATTTTCCAGGTTGACGGTCAACAATACCAGACCTGATCCTGCTTGCCGCATACGTTGTAAGGTCTGCGACTGGATCAGCGGGACATCGCCATATAAAACCAGGGTATCGGAGTCATCCTGTAGCTGAGGCATGGCCTGCTGTACCGCATGTCCGGTGCCTAGCTGAGGCTGTTGCAATACGAATTTCGCAGGGTAGGTTTTCATGGCTGCCGGCACAGCATCGCCGCCATAACCATAGATGACACAAATCTGCTGCGGTTCCAGCAGGCTTGCAGAATCGAGTACATGCTGAAGTAGCGGTCGGCCGGCCAAGGCATGCAACACTTTCGGTTTTTCGGAAAACATCCGCGTGCCTTTACCGGCAGCAAGTATGACAATGTTTAATAATTTCATGAGCGACCTTCAGAGTTTGCCAGATTATAAACAATTGCGACGGTACAGTCGAAATAAACTACGCACTTTCCCGACCTGCCGACCGCCCATTTTCACCCGGAATAGCTCAAGTTTTTCGCAACAATATCATTGGGAACGGCTATAACTCTCTCAGGACGACATAATAGAAAATAAATTTGCATAATTCTTTCCGAGTCACTAGAATGCGCCCCTTTCCGCAATACCGAATTCTCAAGGAGTAGTCATGGCAAATAGCGCACAAGCCCGCAAGCGTGCTCGTCAAGCAGTAAAACAGAACGCACATAACAGCAGTCTGCGCTCGGAACTGCGCACTGCGATCAAAAAAGTTATCAAAGCAATTGAAGCTGGCGACAAGACCGCCGCCCAGGCAGTTTACAAGGATTCTGTCAGCACCGTAGACAGCATCGCTGACAAGAAGATTATTCACAAGAACAAGGCAGCCCGTCATAAAGGACGTTTGTCGGCCGCCATCAAGGCAATGGCTTAAAGTCTGATAGCGCTGCAAAAGATCTCGCTGCTGGAAATCAGTCAGCACCGTCAAGCCGACAGTGATGTCGGCTTGTTGCATTCTCGAAGTACATAACTAAACAACGGGTAATGCTTGACGGGATGTGCAATCCGGTTCATTCGATAGCACATAGTTCTTGCCTATACAGGGTAGTATGGCTCAATATACGCTTTTGGCTGAACGGCGGAGGGTTCCGCCGTCATGTTTTTAGAGGTTCGTATGTCACATTTAATGAATACTTACGCTAGGCTTCCTATCGCTTTTACGCATGGCAAGGGTGTCTGGCTGTGGGATACTGAAGGCAAGCGCTACCTGGACGGACTGTCTGGCATCGCCGTGAACACGCTCGGCCATGCGCATCCGCGTCTCACTAGCGCCCTAGGCGCACAGATCAACAAGCTCATCCACTGTTCCAATATTTACCGGATAACCGAGCAGGAGTTGCTGGCTGATAAATTATGCGAACTGTCCGGTATGCAGGAAGCGTTTTTCTGTAACTCCGGTTGTGAGGCGAATGAGGCTGCCATCAAGCTGGCACGCATGTACAGCCATCAGCAAGGCATTGATGCACCCGCCATTATCGTGATGGAAAAATCCTTTCACGGGCGCACCCTGGCGACTCTTTCCGCGACTGGAAGCCGTAAAGTGCAGGCTGGCTTCGAGCCGTTGACCAGTGGCTTTGTCCGTGTCCCTTATAATGATATGGAAGCGATTCGCCAGGTCGCGCAGCACAACAATCATGTGGTTGCGGTGCTGGTCGAACCGATACAAGGCGAGGGTGGCATACGCATGCCTGAAGCGGCTTATCTGCAGCAACTCCGGCAGATTTGCGACAAACACAACTGGCTACTGATGCTGGATGAGGTTCAATGCGGCATGGGTCGTACCGGCAAATGGTTTGCTTTTCAACACACTGGCATCCTGCCGGATGTGATGACCTTGGCCAAGGGGCTGGGTTCCGGCGTTCCGATCGGCTCCTGCCTGACGGCCGGCAGGGCGCAAGGCTTATTCAAGCCAGGTAATCACGGCTCCACTTTTGGCGGTAATCCACTTGCCTGCACCGCAGGTCTGACCACGCTCAACATCGTTGAACAGGACGGTCTGATCGCACATGCCGAAGCGCTTGGAAAATTCCTGCTACAGGGATTCACCAGTTCTTTACAAGGCGCGAAAGGTGTCAAGGAAATTCGCTGCCTGGGCTTGATGATCGGCATCGAACTGGCAAACCCCTGCACTGAACTGGTCAGCCAGGCACTTGCCAAAGGGCTTTTGATTAATGTCACTGCCGACAACGTAATCCGCTTGCTGCCGCCGCTGGTAATGACCCGGGAAGAAGCGCAGCAACTGCTGGATATTCTTTGTCCGTTGATCATCGATTTTTTACAATCCTGATGCGGAGCTAACATGACAGCACCGGTAAAGCATTTTCTACAGTTCAAGGATTTCACCCGCGAAGAATTTGAATATCTGTTCCTGCGTACTCATATCATCAAGCGGAAATTCAAGGCATATCATCAATATTGGCCGCTGACGGATCGCACGCTGGTGATGATTTTCGAGAAAGCCAGCACCCGAACCCGCCTGTCCTTCGAAGCGGGAATGCAGCAACTGGGAGGCTCGGCTATTTACCTGAATACACGCGACTCGCAACTGGGGCGTGGCGAACCGGTGGAAGATGCGGGCAAGGTGATTTCGCGGATGAGCGACATCGTGCTGATTCGCACCTATGAACAATCCATCATAGAACGCTTCGCCGCCAATTCCCATGTGCCGGTGATTAATGGTCTGACCAACGAATACCATCCCTGTCAGGTGCTTGCGGATATTTATACCTATGTGGAGCAGCGTGGCAGTATTCAGGGCAAGACGGTTGCCTGGATAGGTGATTCGAATAATATGTGTAACACCTGGTTGCAGGCGGCCGAGATACTCGACTTTAATGTCCATGTCTCTACTCCGCCCGGCTATGAAGTCGAGCCTGAGCGTGCGGGCCTGTACGGCCATAAAAACTATGAGGAATTCACCGACCCGATGGAAGCAGCACAGGGCGCGGATCTGGTTTCTACTGACGTTTGGACCAGCATGGGCTTCGAGGCAGAAAACGATGAACGGATGAAAGACTTTGCCGACTGGCAGGTTGATCAGGACATGATGCAAATAGCGGCAAAAGATGCGCTGTTCATGCATTGTTTACCTGCTCATCGCGGTGAGGAAGTTTCGGCTGAAGTCATCGATGGCCCGCAAAGTGTGGTCTGGGATGAGGCAGAGAACCGCTTGCATGTGCAAAAAGCGCTGATGGAATATCAGTTGCTTGGCAAGATTGATGAATCCTGGCAGGATTAATGATTAAATGACATCCAGCTCTTAGCAACCCTTTAATTTGGATAATTTATAATGAGTAAAATCAAGAAAGCAGTGCTTGCCTATTCCGGTGGACTAGACACTTCGGTCATTTTGAAATGGCTGCAAGACACCTATCAATGTGAAGTCGTCACCTTTACGGCCGATGTCGGTCAGGGTGAAGAGCTGGAACCGGCGCGTGCCAAGGCGCTGAAAATGGGCATCAAGCCGGAAAATATTTATATTGACGACATGCGCGAGGAATTCGTCAAGGATTTCGTTTTCCCGATGTTTCGCGCTAATACCGTTTACGAAGGCGAATATCTGCTAGGAACCTCCATCGCCCGTCCGCTGATCGCCAAGCGCCTGATCGAAATCGCCAAACTGACCGGTGCCGAGGCCATTTCACATGGTGCAACCGGTAAAGGGAATGATCAGGTGCGTTTTGAACTGGGTGCTTATGCACTGAATCCGAATATTGTGGTAATTGCGCCCTGGCGCGAATGGGATCTGTTATCCCGCGAAAAATTGATGGCTTATGCCGAAGAAGCTGGTATCCCTGTAGAAATGAAACATAAGCAGGGCGGTTCACCTTATTCGATGGACGCGAACCTGCTGCATATTTCCTTCGAAGGTCGCCATCTCGAAGACCCGGCAGCCGAAGCCGAAGAATCGATGTGGCGCTGGACAGTCTCTCCGGAAGCAGCACCCGATCAGGCGGAATATCTGGATATAGCCTATGTCAAAGGCGACATCGTTTCCTTGAACGGCGTAGCCATGACCCCTGCAGAAACACTCACCCGGCTGAACGAACTTGGCAGCAAACATGGTATCGGCCGACTGGATCTGGTTGAAAACCGCTATGTCGGCATGAAGTCGCGCGGCTGTTACGAAACCCCCGGCGGTACGATCATGTTGAAAGCACACCGCGCCATAGAATCGATTACGCTGGATCGGGAAGTGGCTCACCTCAAGGATGATCTGATGCCGCGTTACGCCAGCATGATCTATAACGGCTACTGGTGGAGTCCGGAACGTCTCGCGCTGCAAACCCTGATAGACCATACCCAGCAAAACGTCAATGGCTGGGTCAGAGTCAAGCTATACAAGGGCAATGTGATTGTGGTCGGGCGCGATTCGAGCACAGACTCGCTGTTCGACCCCGGCATCGCCACCTTTGAGGATGATAAAGGTGCCTATGACCAGAAAGATGCGGCAGGCTTTATCAAATTGAATGCCTTGAGAATGCGCATTGCCGCCAATCTGCGCAACAAGGTTTAAGCGGGTTAGCGGGGTAACCCATTGAAAAAATCGTATGGTCTATACTTGATAAGGATGCATCCATGACTCAATTCGACAATGTCAGCGTGGTCAAGAAGGGTAATGTTTTTTTTGATGGCAAGTGCGTTTCTCACACGGTGCTGTTTGGAGATGGCACGCGCAAGACGGTGGGCGTGATATTGCCCAGCACGCTCACTTTTAATGTAGGTACGCCCGAATTGATGGAAATCACTTCAGGCATATGCCGCGTAAAAATTGGTGATGAGACTGAGTTCAAGCCCTATGGTGCAGGTGACAAGTTTGCAGTAGCCGCAAATAGTCGCTTTATCATCGAAGCGAATGAAGTGGTCAATTACGTTTGCAGTTTCGGCTAAACGAAAGGATAACGCACCATGCCCAGTTTTGACATCGTTTCAGAAGTAGACAAAACAGAAGTCAAGAACGCGGTCGAGCAGACCAACAAGGAAGTAGGCACGCGCTTTGACTTCAAAGGGTCTGATGCCCGCGTCGAACAGGCTGAGCTCAAGCTCACGGTTTGCGCGGACAACGAGTTTCAACTCGATCAGGTGCAGGACATCCTGAATGGAAAACTGACCAAACGCGGGGTGGATATCAAATGTCTGGAAATCAGCGAAAAGATTGAAAAAGTCAGTGGCAACAAGGTTAAACGCAGTTGTGAGGTTAAAGTCGGCGTAGAAATAGAACTGGCCAAGAAAATAGTCAAATTACTCAAGGAAAGCAAGCTCAAGGCACAGGGCAGTATTCAGGGTGACACGGTGCGGATGACTGGAAAAAATCGTGACGACTTGCAAGCAGCGATCGCCTTTGTCAAAAAATCGATCAGCGAATTTCCGTTGCAATACCAGAATTTTCGAGATTAATTGTCGGGTAAGCAATGAAAGTTCTCATTTTGCTCGCACAAGGTTGCGAAGAAATTGAAGCCGTCACCGTCATTGATCTGTTAAGGCGTGCCGGAATCACCGTGGTCAGTGCCGGACTGGACAAGCTTGAGATAGTGGCGAGTCGCGGGGTGAAACTGCTTGCGGATACCACCCTGGAACTTGCACAGCAACAATCTTTTGAGATGATCGTGCTGCCAGGCGGTCAACCAGGCACGAATAACCTGAGAGCAGACGCGCGAGTAATTTCCTTGTTACAACAAATGGCGCAGCAAAATAAATACCTGGCCGCCATTTGCGCAGCCCCTTCGGTGCTCGCCTATGCAGGACTACTCAACGGGCGTCGTGCCACCTGCTACCCCGGTTGTCTGGATGACTACCCTGAAGTTCAACTACAAACCGGCGCCATCGTGGAAGATGGCAAGCTGATTACCTCACGCAGCCCGGGTACTGCAATGGATTTCGCGTTGCTGCTGATTGAGCGGCTGGCGGGATTGGAAAAACGACTGGAAGTCGAAGCCGGGCTGGTGCGTTAATCAACTTGGCTTTTAAAAATATACCTCCTTCACTGGTCGCACTACTGCTGCAAGGTGCGGCTTTTTTGCTGGTCAGCGCTCTCGTCCCGCTGACTGGCTTAGCGATTTCTTTACCAATTCTGGTATTACTCTGCGGCTTGCTGGCAGCATTCTTCAGCCATCTTGCGGGGTTGGCACGCTGGTGGCTGGTGATTCAACTCGGCTTCGTTCCCGGGTTGCTAGGGATGCTGATGCTGAATATTCCACCGGCCTATTATCTGTGTGCCTTCCTCTGTCTGGTGCTGGTGTATTGGAGCACTTTTCGCACTCAGGTGCCGCTTTATCTTTCCAGTAAACAAGTATGGCACGCCTTGCAGGGGTTAATGCCACCCGCAGAATTCAGCTTTATCGATCTCGGTTCTGGCCTGGGTGGTGTCCTGACCCATCTCGCCAGCGCCAGACCCGATGGACACTATAGTGGCATTGAATCCGCCCCATTGCCGCTGTGGCTAAGCTGGCTACGCATCAAGTTTGGCGGCTACCGGAACTGCAAGGTGTACTGGGGTAGTATCTGGGATCAAAGCCTGTGCAATCTGGCAAATTATGACGTGGTTTACGCCTATCTCTCGCCGGTACCGATGGCAAGACTGTGGCACAAAGCCCGTGCAGAAATGCGCCCGGGAACGCTATTTATCAGCAGCACCTTTGAGGTGCCGGAACAGCAACCGCAGCTGAAAATTGAAGTAACAGACCTGCATCACTCCACATTATTGGTCTGGCGGATGTAAATTTCATGATTTATCCTGCGTCCTCTTCGTGGTAGCATTCGGCGATAAATTTAACAGGCTGAGGCATCCTTCATTTCTCGGTTTACACTTTACGCAATTACCAATGAGGTTAAAGGGTAGTAGAAGATCTCCCAGGCTCATGAGTCTTACCGTAGGGTGCGCTTGCGCACCATTTGCAAGGGTCACGGGGTCAGGTCTTGACAATGCGGTTTACTCTCCATTGCCGGGGTCACGGGGTCAGGTCTTGTGACCCCGGCATTGATCTTGTGATGAGAGTAATGCTGCACGAGCGAAACTGGTAGAATAGTGCTGACTATTAGAGGGTAGCGCTTAATGAAGCAATTTTGGAAAAATATCGCGTGCGCCTGGAAGGAAAACTCCTCGACCAGAAGTCCTTGCAAGCAGTTTCCGACAAGACGGCAGACCTGAATGAAATTGCCAAGGATTGCATCGCTTTTGCGAATGTAACGGGCAGATGTCTGCCACAGGGAATTGAGGATGGCCAGGATGCGCCGCTATCGGACAACTGGTGTTCTGTCGGTGATAGCTGGGCGATAGAAAGTCGGCGATACGCCTGCCACACTCAGAATCTAAGGCTTCTATCGACCACAGGCCAGCTGATATGGGCGATAGAGGGTGCTCAAATTACCGTCAGCCCAGCCATACGCACCCAACACTATTCAAGTCACTTCCAGCCGCAATGGAATGATCATGCAAAACGGATTAAAACAGGAACAACACCATGACCAGCGCCCAACAACGTGCCGCATTACAACGCCAGATCTGGCAGATCGCCAACGATGTCCGAGGTGCCGTTGACGGCTGGGATTTCAAGCAGTATGTCTTGGGCACCCTGTTCTATCGCTTTATCAGTGAGAACTTCGCCAGCTATATCGAGGCCGATGACGACAGCGTCAACTATGCAGTGCTGCCCGATAGCGTGATCACCCCGGACATCAA
>CAIRBC010000012.1 GCA_903876685.1 uncultured Nitrosomonadales bacterium
AACCTCATTGGTAATTGCGTAAAGTGTAAACCGAGAAATGAAGGATGCCAAATTATCGGCTTAAAACAACTCCATTGAACCTACGTCCATATTGTTTTTGGAAACTGCATTACTGATCGATTGCAGATGGTTGATACTCCCTGAGATCTTTTCATCGAGCTTTTTAAAACGATTCTGCAGACGCAAGATGCCATCTTTTTCTTCAGCATCATTTTGTACACGCAAAATTGTCGCTACCAAATCTGAAAGTATTTCCAAGCGGGTACTGGTCTGATTGACCAGTTGTTTTATCATGTCGCCAGACTGAAGTGAAATCACCACTTCCACCACCATTTCTTTAACCTGCCGGGCTACTTCCGATATTTCGCTGGAGCGTGCGACTGATACTGCTTCCATGTTACGCAGATCTCCCCATAATCCTTCCATACGATTCTTGGCGTTATCTACCACTGACATATCATGTGCGGCCAGTTCGCCTATGGAACTTCTGACCGCCATTTGTACAGTACCAATTTTAGAGAGTGCTAACTGTACGTCTTTGGAGGATTTGTCGACTTTATCAGCCAATTTTCTGACTTCGTCCGCTACTACGGCAAATCCTCTCCCCGCCTCGCCTGCACGAGCGGCTTCAATGGCGGCGTTCAAGGCGAGTAGATTGGTTTGTTTTGAAATTCCCATGATTTCATCCATCAAGGAATGAATCTGGTTAATCAAGGCATCCATCTGGGAAAATTGTTGCATGGATTGATTACTGGTGACCTGGATAGACTGCATTTGATGTGCTAGTTTATCAAGAATGGTACTGGCTGAATTGGCGAAATGTTCGATTCCCTCGGTTCGGCTATTATTGGTCATGTCAGTAGACATCGATACCAGTGCGTCAGCCTGATCTTGTAAAGTTTCAATTTTTGATTTTTCACCCTGCTGTTGACTGGCAATCTTTTCACTGGCATCCCCCACGATTCGGCATAATTGATCCAATGAATGGGTTGTTTCCTTAAATTGCTGGGTGGCTAATTCCTCTGCACTGCCCGTGCATGCCTCGTAGGCAACAATTTGATCTTTCATCCTGAGTTGGCGAATTTCCGATTCGGATCGCCATTCATTTCTGCCACGAAAACTCAAGAAAGACACGGTTAAAGTAGCTGCCAGGGAAGCAAGCAATATCCAGAAAGTCAAATCCCAATGGTTATTCCAGGCTAACGAAATTGTTGCGCAAATTTGTAGCAGGATGGCCAATATTAAAAATTTATCGTCAGGACGATTGCGTTTCTTAAGCATTTAAAGATTCCTCACTTAATTCTAATATTGACCCGTATGCCATGATTAACGGGCTGGTTATAATCAGCCGTAATTTAAAATGGCTTAGGTTCGTCCATAATTGTCGTCAAAACGCACGATGTCATCTTCGCCCAGATAGCTGCCGCTTTGTACTTCGATCATCACCAGTCGGAGCATGCCCGGATTTTCCAGACGGTGTTTGTGTCCGGCGGGAATGTAAGTGGATTCATTGGTATTCACAAAAAATTCTTTTTCACCGTTGATCACTTTTGCCATGCCGCTGACCACTATCCAGTGTTCGCTGCGGTGAAAGTGCATTTGCAGGCTCAAACTGGCACCCTGTTTGACTTCTATTCTTTTTATTTTGAAACCGTTGCCTTCTTCCAGCACGGTATAAGTGCCCCAGGGACGATGTACGGTACGGTGCAATTTATAGGCCTGGTGTCCTTTCGCCTTCAATTCTGCATAAATATGTTTGACATCTTGTGCGGAAGCCTTGTCGGCAACCAGCACTGCATCCGGCGTGTCGATAATGACCAGATTTTTTACGCCGACGGTGCCTATCATGCGGTCATTACTCTGGATGGTGCAGTTGCTGGTGTTATGCAACAGCGCTTGTCCCTGGATTCGATTGCCGTTTTCGTCGGGAACGGCGAGATTTCCCAGTTCCGTCCAGGAACCGATGTCGCTCCAACCGATATTACACGGGATAACGGCAACCGCGCTTTCACCAACCGTCGCTTTTTCCATCACGGCGTAGTCTATGGAAATGTCGGGTACATTGCAGAAGGTTTTAGGATCCAGATCGAGCTGGGTAATGCCTTTACCTTCGGCTGAACGGGATTGCGCAAGACAGGCGCTGGTGGTGGACAGCACTTCGGGACAATGTTGTTGCATTTGCTGCAAAATAGTACCCGCGGTAAAGCAGAACATCCCGGAATTCCATAGAAAATTGCCCGCTGCCAGATATTCCTGAGCTTTTTTTAGGTTGGGTTTTTCAACGAAGCGCAGCACTTGGTTGCCGTCTGCCTCGATGTAGCCATAACCGGTTTCAGGCAAATCGGGATGTATGCCAAAGGTGACCAGTTTGCCGGTAGCGGCAAATTCAGTGGCCAGTTGCACCGCTTGCGCGAAGGCTGGCTGATCTGAAATCAGATGATCTGCTGCCAGCACCAGCATCATCGTGTCCTCGCCATGCCTGCTAACAGTCTGTAGTGCCGCTGCGGCAATCGCCGCTGCCGTATTGCGCCCGAAAGGTTCCAGTATGAAAGCGGAAGGGATTCCGGTAGTATTTACCTCGCGATATTCTTCTTCGGTCTTGTAAAAAAGTTCCCGGTTGGTGACGGTCAGGATTTCGACTACCTCGGGTAGCGCAGCACCCCGCAGCCAGGCTTTTTGCAACAGGCTCTGTCCATCCGCCAGACGGATAAAAGGCTTGGGATGCGATTCACGTGAAATGGGCCAGAGGCGTGAACCAGCCCCGCCGCAAAGTATAGTTGGAATTAATTTCATCGAAAAATAGCAGTCTATTAGAGTTTGTCGGGGGATTTAGCAAAATGGCATCTATAACAGTACCCGAAATAGCGGAAATGAAGCCGAATGTACTGATCCTGCTTTGCCTGCAAATTATATAACTCAGGTCAGATTATTTGCAATAATCTTTATAAATAAAAAGTTAAACATATTCAGTTTATTATAAACTAATTGATGAAATATTCCGGGGGAATGTAATTTTTTTTCAGCTTGTCCTTGAAATATCGTGGCAATGGCTCCATAACACGAAAACTAAAAACTGGAGAGCATTATGCATACGAACGAAATCAGCCCAACTGCAGAAGAAGTACAGGCGAATATTGAGCCTGAAGCCAAGCTTGATGCCACGTCTGAAGTAACGCCTGAAATCACGCCTGAAGCCATAGCTGAGGTTACACCTGAGGCCACGCTTGAAGTCATACCCAGCCTGGAAGAGTTGCTCAAGAAAGCCGAGCTACAGGCAAAGGAGCATTATGATGCTTGGATGTATGCCAAGGCGGAAGGTGAAAATATCCGCCGCCGTGCATCTGAGGATGTCAGCAAGGCGCAGAAATTTGCGGTGGAGCGTTTTTCCGGTGAATTGCTGGCGGTCAAGGATAGTCTGGAAGCGGGACTTGCAGTCACTACCGAAAATGTTGAAAGCTTCAAGAGTGGCATGGAACTGACCTTGAAACAACTTTCTGCGGTATTTGAGAAATTTAAAATCAGCGAAATCAATCCGGTTGGTGAAAAACTGGATCCGCATAAACATCAGGCTATCGGCATGGTTGACAGTGAGTTGCCCGCCAATACCGTGGTCAGCGTGATGCAAAAGGGTTACACCTTGAATGATCGAATGTTACGTCCGGCACTGGTCATGGTAGCCAAAGCAAAATAGCCTTGAAATACAGACAGCGCATCCCCAATTAGCGGTATCTCGAAATTTACGACTTAAACGAAAGGAAACATCATGGGTAAAATTATTGGTATAGATTTGGGCACCACCAACTCCTGCGTCGCCATCATGGAAAATGGCAAGACCAAGGTAATCGAAAATGCTGAGGGTGCTCGTACCACGCCCAGTATTATCGCTTACATGGACGGCGATGAAGTGCTGGTCGGCGCACCGGCCAAGCGTCAGGCAATGACCAATCCGAAGAATACGCTATACGGTGTCAAGCGTCTGATCGGCCGTCGCTTCGACGAAAAGATGGTACAAAAAGACATCGGCATGGTGCCTTTTAACATCGTCAAGGCCAAGAATGGCGATGCCTGGGTTAAAGTACGTGACAAGGACATTTCTGCCCCTGAAATTTCCGCGCAAGTGCTGATGAAAATGAAGAAGACCGCCGAAGATTATCTGGGCGAACCGGTCACCGAAGCGGTGATTACCGTGCCGGCCTATTTTAACGATTCGCAGCGTCAGGCGACCAAGGATGCCGGGCGTATCGCGGGTCTGGATGTCAAGCGCATCATCAACGAACCGACAGCAGCCGCACTGGCTTTCGGTATGGACAAGCAGGAAGGTGACCGCAAGATTGCAGTCTATGACCTGGGTGGCGGTACTTTCGACATTTCTATTATCGATATTGCCGAAATCGAGGGTGAACATCAGTTTGAAGTGATGTCGACTAATGGCGATACTTTCCTGGGCGGCGAAGATTTCGATATGCGCGTGATCGAATTCCTGGTCGAGGAATTCAAGAAAGAATCCGGTATCGATCTGAAGAAAGACATGCTGGCACTGCAACGCCTGAAAGACTCGGCAGAAAAGGCCAAGATTGAATTGTCGAGTGCGCAACAAACCGAAGTGAATCTGCCTTATATCACCGCAGATGCGTCCGGTCCCAAGCATTTGCAGGTCAAGATTACCCGCGCCAAGCTGGAAAGCCTGGTGGAAGATCTGGTGGCACGCACCATCGAGCCTTGCAAGATTGCGATGAAAGATGCAGGCGTTTCTATTTCTGATATCGCCGACGTGATTCTGGTCGGTGGCCAGAGCCGTATGCCAATGGTGCAGGAAAGGGTCAAGGCATTTTTCGGCCGTGAACCGCGCCGTGACGTGAACCCGGATGAAGCGGTGGCGGTGGGTGCCGCGATTCAGGGCGGCGTGTTGCAAGGTGAAGTCAAGGACGTGCTGCTGCTGGACGTGACCCCGTTATCGCTGGGTATCGAGACCATGGGCGGGGTAATGACCAAGCTGATCAAGAAGAACACTACCATTCCGACCAAGGCTTCGCAGGTATTTTCTACCGCCGAAGATAACCAGAATGCAGTGACGATTCATGTGCTGCAGGGCGAACGCGACGTATCCTCAGGCAACAAGAGTCTGGGGCAATTCAATTTGACTGACATTCCGCCTGCTCCGCGCGGTATGCCGCAAATTGAAGTCACCTTTGACATAGATGCGAATGGTATTTTGCATGTGTCTGCCAAGGACAAGGCGACGGGTAAGGAAAACAAGATCAAGATCCAGGCAAGTTCAGGACTCAGCGAATCGGAAATTCAACGCATGATGAGTGATGCCGAGGAGCATGCCGAAGATGACCGCAAGGCGTTGGAACTGGTGACTGCGCGCAATCAACTGGATGGGCTGATCCATTCTACTAAAAAGTCGTTGAAGGAATACGGCGAGCAATTGTCGGCTGATGAAAAATCTGCCATCGAAGCCGCTCTCAAGCAAGCCGAAGAAGTGGTCAAGGCTGACGACAAGGATGCGATCGATGCCAAAGCCGAAGCACTGGCAACGGCAGCGCAGAAACTGGGCGAAAAAATGTATGCAGCCGAGCAGGCCAAGTCTCAGGACGCTGGCTGTGGAAATTGCGAGCCGGGTGAAGCCTGCGCCGATCACAAGAAAAATGATGATGTGGTGGATGCAGAGTTTACTGAAGTCAAGGGTAAAAAGTAAGCTAGAAGCGGCTTGGGTCACGAAAATTCAAACGTGGCCTGGAGCAGCTTCTACGACTAACACTAACCACTAAAAACCATGGCCAAAAAAGACTACTACGAAGTTCTCGGCGTCAATCGTGACGCTGCGGATGAAGATATTAAAAAGGCATATCGTAAGCTTGCGATGAAGCATCACCCCGACCGTAATCCGGATAATCCCAAGTCGGAGGAATACTTCAAGGAAGCCAA
>CAIRBC010000013.1 GCA_903876685.1 uncultured Nitrosomonadales bacterium
GAAGGGGGAGGGCTGGGGAGAGGGCGTAGGTTAATGGCTAGGGTCGATGAAATTGGTGCGCAAGCGCACCCTACGAAATGGAGGTTCATGGGTAGGAATGGGGAGATAACCAGCCACTTGCTTGCTGTCTTTTGGCAACAAAGTGGATTGGCTAGTGGGTTCCTCAGAGGAACGGGCATGGCGGGTTTCATCACCTCGCGGTTGCGAAAAAATTGAAATCATGCGAGGTAGCACCTATGGTGCTACTCCTTGATTACGGTCAAAGCACCTGTTGATTGATATTATGATCAATCAATAATTGCGCTAAATCTTGTGTATACACATCATAGATGTGACCGCTGTTGGTTACATTGCCTAACGAAGTTCCCCATCCGCTGGAGTTTACACTATCACCCGCAGAGCCATCGATCACCAACTGGTGATACTCCTCGTGATTGCTAAGGTTATATGTGCCATTCACCCAGTTATTGACGTTATTAAACAAGTTCATGCCCGACATATCAAGTACATCGCTTAAACTCAGCTTCAAGGTATTGTTGCCTGTACCCAGGTCTATATGTTCGATGGAGGTAATGCGAGAAGCATCGCCGCCCTGATTGGCTATGCTGGTGAGATCCAACATGATATTTGCACCCACCAGTTTCAGCGTGTCTAAGCCGCTGCCGCCGTCCACCCGCGCCAGATGACCGCTACTGTCCACACCCGAACTGAGTGCAGCAATATTGCTGGCATTGAGCACAAGAAGATCATTACCGGCACCGCCATACAATACATCGGCTCCGCCATTGCCGATCAGGGTGTCGTCACTCGCGCTACCCACCAGGCTTTCGGACTTAGACGAGCCGGTGTAACTACTCCCCCAATGATTAACAGCCGTCTGCGTGTAGACTCCAGTTGCCGAACCGAATATCACATAGCTGAGCCCGGCGTCCAGACCAGTGCCAATGCTGCTGTTTTGCGCCGCGCCGACGATCAGGTCATTCAAGCCGTCACCATTGATGTCGCCTGCACTGGCGACACTGATACCGCTTACGTCATTCGCATTTTCACCGTTAATCACAAAACCGCCTCTACCCTCGGCTATCGCCGATAAATCGACGGCTGCGGTGTCGGTCTTGCCAAATACCACATAACTTATTCCCGCGTGACTGCCCGTTGCAGGAGAACCATACTTTGCCCCGATAATCAGATCAGTCAAGCCGTCACCATTTAGGTCACCAGCGCTAGCGACACTGATGCCGCTAAGATCTCCCCCGTTCTGGCCGTTGATTACAAAACCACCGATACCATTGGCTATCGCTGAAAGATCGACGGCTGCGGTGTCGGTCTTGCCGAATACTACATAACTACGTCCTGCATCTATGTCAGCCGCAGGGTTGCTCCAATAGGCACCAACGAGCAGGTCACTCAACCCGTCGCCGTTAACGTCTCCTGCACTGGCTACACTAAAGCCACTTTGATCCCCCGCACTCTGGCCGTTAATCACAAAACCACCATTGCCCAGCTTTGAGAGATCGACGGCATCCGTATTATCATTCTTGCCAAAAACCACATAGCTGTTTCCAAAGCTGCTGGCTCCGCCAGGGCTCCCGACGATCAAATCAGCCAGTCCATCACCGTTGACATCCCCGGCTCCAGATACGCTCAAGTGATCCCCCGCACTCTGACCTTTGATCACAAAACCACCCACCCCTGCAGCGATATCCGATAGTTCGGTTGAGGTGGTATCTGATTTGCCAAATACCACATAGCTGGCTCCGGCATTGCCAGGGCTCCCGACAATCAAGTCGGCCAGTCCATCGCCATTGACATCTCCGGCGCCAGATACACTCGAGCCACTCAAGTCCCCCGCATTCTCGCCGTTGATCACAAAACCACCTACACCTGCGGTAATATCAGATAGTTCGATAGCGGTTGTATCTGTCTTGCCAAACACCACATAACTACTCCCTGAAGGATTAGCATGTTTCGCACCGACAATCAAGTCACTTAACCCGTCACCATTAACATCCCCGATGCCTGCCACACTGCAACCGCTCCAGTCGCCGGTATTCTGGCCATTCAGCACAAAACCACCGATGCCATTTGCGATATCAGTCAAGTTAACTGTTGCCGTGTCGGTCTTGCCAAAGACGACATAGCTATGCCCGAGAGTAGTGCCATCAACTGTCGTCCCAATGATGACATCACTCAAGCCGTCCCCGTTGACATCCCCGGCAGAAGCAACAATTGCCCCACTCCGTTCACCCGCACTGCCGTTAATCACAAACCCCCCCGTACCCGCTGCGATTGCGGAAAGATCAATAGTTGCGGCGGTGCTGAAGTTCAAGGTGCTGGCATTGGAGGCGTTGCCCGCTGTATCCAGCAGCAAGCCTGAGGCTATTTGCACATGATAGACCATGCCAGCAAACAGATCATGGTTCGGATTGATGGTAACGGTGTCGCCACTGATCGTGACTTGTGAGACATCATTTATCGAAATCGTACGGCTGTCACCGTCGCCATTGCTGAGGACGATATTGCCGCTGCCTGCTGTAACCGGTTCACTGAAAGTCAACACAATATTGCCTGACACATTCACCAATGCCTCATTGATTGCCGGATTGCTGGAAACCAGTATCGGTGCACTAGTATCAACCAGAACTCCGGGATTATCCGTAACTGCAGCAAAAGTCAATGTTGTGGCATTATTACCGGCAATATCCCTTAGGCTGCCGCCGTTGAGCGTGATACTGGAGGCGGGAATACTAATGCCGTTGGAGTCGTTTTGATTCGCCAGAATTGTATAGTTAAACAGCAGTGTCGAAGTGCCTGAGCCTGATGCATAATTCGCCTGTACCAGTGTGCCGCCGATATTCAGTACCAATTGTGGCGTACCCGCCACATAAGTCGGCTCGCTCATGTTGACGGTGATACTGAGCGCGTCGCCTGCATTCAGGGTGCTGTGCTGAGCACCACTGACAGAAGTGATGGCCACACTATTAACCGAAGGCGCTAGCGTATCGACCACAAAGCTGCGCGTAGCGACCCCGCCAGTGCTTGACGTGGCCGTAATCGTCTCACCTGCCTGACCCGTCGCATTCAAATCTTTGGATATCGCCGTCCAATCGGCTGAATTTAAAGTATAACTCCAGCTATTGCCGCTGACGTTGGCAATTCTAGTATTGCCGCCGATACTCAAACTGACGGCATTACCCGTAGTGACTCCGGTAATCAGGGTACTGCTATCGGCTGCATTAAGCAGATTGTCGGAAGAAATACTATTGATACTGACTGAGGCATCCGATTTCGCCAGCAGGTTTAACAAGACTCCCGTCAAATTTGTAACACCCGTGCCAGCCAATTTTAGTGCACTCAGACCAAGCGTATCCAACACGCCGTTGAGGAGCGTACCTGTGCTGCCATTAATATTTAGCCCATCTTTCAAGCTTTGAAGGGTGACTTGAGTTTGACCCTGATTGATTGAGTCCATGCCAGACAAGACAGACAGAATGGCTCCATAGGGCGTATAACTCTGGTTTACTGCACCAACCGCATTAATCGTAGGGGTGATATCCGTACCCACCAAATTGATACCTGAAAGACCAAAGGCACTGGCAACTGCGGCGTTGGTCTGGGTTACTGTATCTGAAGTTAATACCGCCGAGCCCAGTTTCATTGCAGCGAGGGTGGTTAGCATATTGATATTTAGACTAACCGTAGTCGTTGAAGCGACACCCACTGCCATCAAGGGGGTTGTCAGGACATGTGTTTGCCCTGTCGCCTCATCCATATAGCTAATACCTGACCCTAAAACGGCCTTAACCGGACCGGTATAACCGGTGATGTCAATATTGTAATTTCCGCTGTTACTGAGTGCACTGCTACCCAGCAATGTCGTGCCATCTGCCTGATAGAGATATACTGTCGCTCCATTTGCTGCGGTCACAGGACCTGCAAGCACTTTTCCTGTCATATGTACGATAGCTGTTATTCCACCGCCGCCACCTCCCCCTCCACCGCCACCTGCAGCAGCAGCGGCAAGGCCGAGTCCGCCTGCGGCCAATCCGAGCATACCAAAGCTGCCCCCACCGCTATCGACTTTAACGATTGAAGGGATATAGGTGAGTTCGGCACCATTCATTCCGCTCAGGATCTGTGTCAACTCGCCCTGCGCCATGGCGGTCATCGCGTCATGGCTGCCATGGGCATAAATCAGCGTAGTCCCGTCATTGAGTGCTGACCCGGATGCGTTTTTTCCGCTGATTGTATAATCGGCTGCGCCCTGACCTGGTAGAATCAAATCACAACCGGTCTTGCATTCGATGTAGAAGTTTTTGATTACAATCTGAGTGCCGTCTGCATAGCTCAACTGCAGATCGTCGTCAGACTTTTTAACAATCACATTATCCAGCAACTGTCTTTGACCTGCCTTTAACTTGACAATACGGTAATGCTCTCCGGCATGTGCAATGATGATATTGGGCTGGCTCGTCTTGATCGACTGAAAGCTTTTGCCATTTTGCAATGCAAGTGATTCGGACTTCTTGGTTATCCCAGCTTGATCAGTCATATAATTTATTCCAGCATGAGGTTTAATCAGTTTTAATCAAAAATACAATGATTTGATTCAATGATAATTAATTATATTATAGCAAAGCAGGTCGGGCCATGAAACGGATACCCGAAAATTAGCCCAAAATAGCGATTCAAACTGACCTTTCAGCCAGTGTTTCCCGATTCATACATCTGCCTGCCATTTCATTCAGTGCGCAGCGCCTCTACCGGATCCAGTCTGGCCGCGCGCCTGGCCGGCATCACGCCGGCAGCCAAACCGATGCTGGCGGCGCTTAGCAAGGCTGACACGGCAAACAGCCACGGCGTATGTACCGGAAGCGCCGGGAACAACAGATGCAGCGCCTGTGCGATGCCAAAACCCAGTAGCAACCCTGCCAAGCCACCCAGCGCAGACAATAATATCGCCTCAATCAAGAACAGCATCAATACTTGACTTTCCCTGGCACCCAAAGCACGCAACAGACCAATTTCGGCCGTCCGTTCGGTAACCGCCATGGTCATGATAGTCAGAATCCCGACCCCCCCTACCAGCAAAGAAATACCCCCCAGCGCACCCACCGCAAAAGTGATGACATCCAGCACAGAACCCAGAACTTCCAGCGCCTTAGCCTGCGGAATCAACGTAAAGTCCTCGCTACCGTGCCGTTCCTTGAGCAATCTACCCAGCGCATGCAAGATATTATCGAGATCGGCATTAGGCTGATAGTTCACCTGTATCTCCATCAAACCGGGGCGATTAAATAGTTCCATGGCACGCGAGGCAGGAATAAACACGCTATCGTCCAGATCAAAACCGAGTATCTGCCCCTTGGGCGCCATCACGCCAATCACCCGGTAGCGCTGTCCACCTACCCGCAGATAGCTGCCCAGTGGATTTACACCTGCATACAACTCCTGACGCACTTTTGAACCCAAAACAACAAAGGCACGCGCCTGCGTTGGTTCGTCATCGGGCAAGAAACTGCCGGTCTGCACATTGATGGCAAACACTTTGCTGAACTGATGACCCGCGCCATACACGGTACTGCGGCGAGTTTTGCCGTTTGCTCGCACTTCGGCATTGCCCTGCACGCTGGGATTAACCGCCTGGATATAAGGCAGTCGTTGTACCGCCAGCGCATCTTCGATAGACAGTGGTCTGGCCGAGCCGAAAACACCTGCATTTCCGCCATGCGTCTGAGTCTTGCCCGGTTGAATGACAATCAGATTAGTGCCAAACTGACTGAATTCGGCTAACACAAATTGATGCAGACCCGCGCCGATGGAGGTCAACAAAATCACCGCCGCAATGCCGACAGCAATGCCCAGCGCCGTCAGAAAACTACGCAATCTGGAAGCGAAAAAGCTGGCGGTGGCAAGGCGGATCAGGTCTGATAGCAGCATAGGCAAGATATTCCGCTATACAAGTTGTCGCATGTTCAAATTATCCAACCCGCTGCATGCGTTTTTTTAACGGGTGGCACTGGATAATCGGGTTGCCCAACGATACCTAATTGTTCGGACGTCAGCGAGGTCGAAAATAAATAAAAATCGGTGGTCGCATTACGCATATTGATCAGCTCAACTTCCATAGTGCTTCGATTGCGCGAAAGTGTCAGTTTGTCGATGCCAGGTAATATATCTCGCGGTGGAAACAATAATCCCCAGCCCCCCAGGCGCTGCAGATCATACATCAGCAGCGCCGGTTTTGCAGGCTCGGCACTGGTCGTCACCCCTATCAAGACTGGCTCTGCATAGCTGGCAATTCGCTGCAAATCGATAATGACCCTCTTGTGGGAGGGTCTGAAAATACGCGAAACTACTGCAAAACTGGGACGATTGATATCCTCTCCGAGTCCATAGGCCAGCAAGGAACCGATTGACATCGGTGTGGTAAATTCCGTTTCCTGGGTACTCAAGCGTAGCATTTTCTCGTTCTGAAAAAGCAACGACCAGATGCTTTTTTCAGTAGCATCATGATCCTCCGCAATCAATGCAGACCGTTTGGCCAATACATCTGCCAGACGATCCTCAGCGCCGAAACGCCCCTGCTGGTGGTGCAGTAAATTGAAGACTTCGGGAAAGCCCACGAAAATACGAAAATCGGCGACCTTTTGCTCTTTTTCCAGCTCGGTTCCGTCCGTTACATTTTCCAGACCTCGCACCAACTGATCGGAAATGACAAAGTGTTCAGTCTCAGGCAAACGCGCAAAACGCGGTGGCATCAAATAGGGATTATTATGTTTCTTTGCCTGGAACAAGCCCATACAATCTTTGCGGATCGCCTCGGCAAGTCCATTGAAATCCAGAATCAATGACTTGCCTTGGGGAGATTCAAGTCGACTGCCATGCGCCGGGTAACTGTCATAACAATAGGAGATAAAAACATTCCGCCCCAGCTTGCAATTGCCCTCATCAATCTTAAGTTGTAGCGCATTACTGACACTGTGAAAATAGCTGGCGATTACCCATTGCAAATGCGTAGGCCAGCGTAACATGTCAAATTTTGCGACCGTCTGCAACAATCCATATTGTTGACGCAGACTGACCTCCCTGGCTTTACCTTCTGTACCCGAATCCCGGCTCAAAGTCGGCAAAGGCTGAGTGACATTTTCGTAACAATTCATCACATGAAAAATCGTATTGGCGATCAGCCAGTCCTGCCCTTCTAATAACTGATAGCGCAGCGATTTAGCGTGTTGCTTCAAATTCAGCATTTCAAAAATGCGAGAGGCGCATTCATACAGGACGTTTCGTGAGCGGGCATAGCGAAAATTATTGCTGACATAATATCCGGCGTAGAGAATCTGGCAGGAAATCATCATTATCTGTGCTATTTCGACCAGCATATCCAATAATAACCTGCGCTCGTCCTGCTCAGGAACACCGCCATTTCTGGTCAGTCTGGTGAGTTGAGCCAAGGCCATCGGATAGTAAAGTTTCAATATCTGGCGCGTCAGTGATAAACGTTGTTGTGGTTTTAACTGACAGCGATTGATATGTTTTATTTCAACCAGTAACAGTCTGAAATATTCATGCGGAGCTTCCTTTGCCGCTTCAAGCTTGTGGATCAATTCATCATCGCCTGCGCTGGTTCCTTTAAACCTGCTGGAAATAATAGGCAAGCTAAAATGCAAAGCCAGTTCCCGTTTGGGTAAATCCAAGCCGAAATAATGTCTAATCCTGGTGCTCAATAGTGGCATACTACCTCCTGTCAATTGAAACCCAAGCGCATCATAAAGCAATTCTGGGAAAAGGGGTGGATTTCAATCCAATCACCAACCGCCACCAAAAACCAAAAAATCAAATCATCGCCCCGCCAAAGCCATCACCGGATCCAGCCTTGCCGCACGACGAGCTGGCCAAACACTAAACAAGATGCCGGTGATGAGAGAGGTGGAAAGTGCTGCCAACACCGCCCAGCCCGGTGCATATACCGGCAGAGCAGGATAAAGCTGCGCAATCAGTTGCACGCCGGCTTCACCCAGTATCAACCCGGTCAGGCTACCGATTCCGGAGAGCAAGATTGCTTCGGCAAAGAAAAGGTTCCTGATCTGGAGCGCTGTGGCACCCAGCGCCTTTAACAGGCCGATTTCCTTGACTCGCTGAGCGACGGCTATCAGCATCACGTTCATGATCAAAATTCCGGCCACAGCCAGGCTGATTGAGGCAATACCCCCGACCGCCAGCGTCAGCGCATGCAAAATGCGATCAAAGGTGGCCAGCACGGCATCCTGGGTAATCACCGTCACATCTTTCTCGCCGTTATGCCTTTGAAACAATATCTGTTCTGCATCTTGCTGGGCATGCGCCAACGCATCGCGACTCTTGGCCTCCACCAGGATACGAAACAGGCCTGACGTATTAAACAGCATATGCGCCGAGGCGACCGGGATGATAACCAGATCATCGGTATTGAAACCCATCGACTCACCTTGCGAGGCCATGACGCCGATCACGCGAAACCGCCGGTCTCCCAACTTTACCCAGGCACCGATTGCGGGTTGCTGACCGAACAATTCGCGCCTGATAGTTGCCCCCAGTACACATACCGCGACGCTGGCATGCACCTCATTGGCGGGCAGAAATTGCCCTTGCCCCACACTCATGTGGCGTACTTCCAGCAAATCTGCAGTGGAACCCAATACCACCGCCTCGCGGTTGCGTGCCTGATAAGAAATTTGCGATGAACCAATGGTCAAGGGCGCGATGCGTAAAATTGCACGGCTGCGCAGCAATGCCTGAGCATCATCCAGGCTGAGCTCGCGCGGTATCTGACCCAGCAGCATGCCCGGTCCGATCCCCGCTGTTTCGGTACGCCCGGGCAAGACGATGACCAGATTACTCCCCAAGCTGGAGAACTGGTTGATCACATAGCGGCGTGCGCCCTCCCCCAGTCCGGTCAACACCACCACTGCCGCCACCCCGATAGACATCGCCAGAATCATTAACAAAGTGCGCGTCGGGTTGCCTTTCAGGCTGTAGGAGGCAAACCACAAGACGTCAGCCAGTCTCATGGATCAATCCTGTTCATGGGAGCTACTCCTGAGCCAGCACCGCTCTGGCTGATAATCTGCCCGTCCAGCATATGTAATTGGCGCGTCGCGCGTCCACCGATGGCCGGGTCATGGGTCACTACAATTAGCGTCACCTGCTGCAATAGCAGTTGTTCCAGCAAGTTCATCACCTCCTTGCCGGTGCTTTGGTCGAGATTTCCGGTTGGCTCATCGGCCAGCAGCACTGCAGGGTACATACTGGTGGCGCGCGCAATCGCAACCCGCTGGCGTTGTCCTCCGGAAAGCTGATCGGGACGATGTTCGGCACGATCTGCCAGGCCATAGTTTTCCAGTAACTGAGCCACCCGTGCGCGAGGTTCGCTAACAGGAATGCCGGCCAGGATCAATGGCAGTTCGATATTCATCGCAGCACTTAATCGAGGTACTAGATGAAACGATTGAAACACGAAGCCGATTTTTTTACTGCGCACCGCTGCTTGCTGCTCATCGCTCAAAGCGGTGACATCACCACCATTCAAATGATAAGTGCCTGAACTCGGACGATCCAACAGGCCGATCAGGTTGAGTAAGGTAGACTTCCCTGAACCGGATGGGCCCATGATCGACACATAATCGCCCGCAGCAATACTCAGGTCAACGTCGCGTAAGGCCGCAACTTTAAGCTCAGCTACCGGAAAACTACGACTAATCTTGGCTAACTGGATCATTTAACCGGCTTTCCGCTACTTTGTTGCACATGCGCACCGGCCTTGACACCCGTCTGATCGAGCGATAACACAAGCTGATCATTTTCGCTCAAACCAGCGCTAATCTCAGTGTATTCCCAGTTAGCCAAGCCGGTCGTGACCATTCGATCTTCCAGCAAACCATCGCTGGTGCGGTAAAGCAGCACATGCTTGCCTTCCAGCAGGGTTTGAGTGGGAATGCGCAACACATTTTCATGACTGGCATGGACGATTTCGACATCTGCACTATAACCCACCAACAAGTTTTGTGTAATGGGTGGCCCGACAAACGCCACCTCCACCTCGACAGTGCGTGCCTGCTTCTCCACCTCCAGGACATAGGGAGCGATACGTTTAACCTTGCCTGCGAAAGACTTGCCCTTGATCGCATCCAACACAATGCGGGCAGTTTGCCCCAGCTTGATATTGGCAGCATCTACTTCATCGATCGGTGCGCTGACATACATACACTGGTCATCGATTAAATCAATGGCAGGCAGTGTCAGAATCCCCGGTGGTGAAGGGGTTGCATATTCACCCAACTCGCCACTAATGTCTGCGACAATGCCATCAAACGGGGCACGCAATACCATGCGCCGCAAACTGGCGCGTGCTGCATCGATGCGTGAATGGCTTTGCGCAATTTCACTATTGGCCGCAGAGCAGGAAGCTTCTCTGTTTTGCGCTTCCGCCTCGGCACGCTCCAAGCCCTCCGGTGAAATAAAGCCACGTTCGAGAAGTTGCCGCGCTCTGACAGCCGCTTTGCTGCTTTGCCGGGCAAGCACACATACCTCGTCAACCCGCATGGCTGCGGTAGCGAGTTGTTGCTCGGCCAGTCGTGTCTGTGCCTGTAAATCGTCACTCCATAATTCCAGCAAAATCTGCCCGGCCTTGACCCGATCCCCTTTTTTCACCCGCAGTTCAGCGATCTGCCCCCCCGCAGCGGGCGCAAGCTTGGCGCGGCGGCAAGCCTTGACCGTTCCCGAACGGGTATTGCTAACGGTCGCCTCCACCGTACCTCGCCCTGCGTTGACCAGTTGCACGCGCAGCGGTTCAGGACGAGTAAAATACCAGGCAGCAATCGCCAGCACTAGCAGAATGGCCATATAAAAAAAATATTTAGAAAAACGTCGCAAAAATAATGTCATAAAAATTCCCTAAACCTGACGCGCTGTGACAGGTAGCTGAATTTAACCTGTTCCGGCAATATTGACCCTCAGCTGTTTTACATTTAATTCTTGATTCCATCCCGATCTTTATACATCAATCGCAGCAATTATTCAGAATACCTCAAACGGCACGTTAAATTCAAATCACTTTCAAACTGAAGTAATAATTACGGGGGGCAATTATTATCAAAAAATTTTATACCGAAATGTTGTTGACAGTTTTTCGAAATCACCTATAATGCGCACCTGTTTTGCGGGAATAGCTCAGTTGGTAGAGCGCAACCTTGCCAAGGTTGAGGTCGAGAGTTCGAGACTCTTTTCCCGCTCCA
>CAIRBC010000014.1 GCA_903876685.1 uncultured Nitrosomonadales bacterium
ATATCGCTCGGACTTCGCGAAACCAGTCGATTTGGCGAACAAAATATTATTTGCCTGGGTGAATTGAAAGTTCCACTGACACTGGAACAATTTGCTGATCAGGTTAGTGCCAGCCTGAAACGCAACCCGCAAATCATCGGTGAGCGCACCCGGAAGATACTGAGAGTCGCCTGGTGCAGCGGTGGCGCGCAGAACTACTTTGCCTCAGCCATTGCAAAAGGGGTCGATGCTTATATCAGCGGCGAAATTTCTGAACCCTGCTTCCATCTCTCGCAAGAAAGCGGAGTCGCCTTTATTGCCGCAGGGCATCATGCCACCGAGAGACTGGGTATACAGGCACTGGGTAACCATCTTGCAGAACGCTTTGATCTTGAGCATCGCTTCTTTGATCAGGACAATCCGGTATGACAGCTTTCGCAGGATGTGCTGAGGCACGAAGCGCATCGATCGCGAACGACACTCGCATTTGTCAGCATATGCTACCGCTAATGTTTTAGCGCGCAGGGTGCGCTGCAGCACCAGAATTTGTGATGAATCACCAATGGTGCGCAAGCGCACCCTACGCTTTGATTGTTAATTGTTACTATTTTTGAAAAATTTAAATTTTAACAATAGCCGTAATTTTCATTCGGCGCAGTGCGCTTCGTGCGCCCTACGCCTGACTGAACCTCTACAATACCAGACTGGAGGCAGCTAGCGTATGTACCCCGGTCAAGGCAATTTCGAAGTCGGCGACACTGTCACCATTCACATCACCCGTCAGTAGACCATTTCCGCTTGCGTTGTCATAAACAAACTTCAGTTGCCCGGCTACACCAGAGAAATTCGTGACAATGACACTGGAAAAGGCATCATCAACCGGTGTCGTGGTGTTGGCATCAATGCCGACCAGGTTAATTTTATCTCCCGCAGCGAAATCTGTAATGACATCATGGTTGATGCCCACCCCCGAATCAGCGGTACTGTTAAATTTGAAGATGTCGTTACCCAATCCACCGGTCAGTGTATCTGTACCCAATCCGCCGATCAGTGTATCGTTTCCGGTACCGCCATTCAGAGTATTGGCGGCAGCATTACCCGTCAAATTGTTATTTAGTAAGTTGCCGGTTCCGTCAATAGCCGATACGCCCGTAAGCGTCAGGTACTCGACATTATCACCCAAGGTATAGGAGATAGAACTTTGTACCGTATCAGTGCCTGCATTCGGTTCCTCAACGACCGTATCGCCAACATTATCCACCACATAGACATCGTTGCCTGTCCCTCCTACCAGCCTATCCGCTCCCAGACCGCCATTCAACGTGTCATTACCATCCCCGCCAGTCAGCGTATTAGCAGCCGCATTCCCAAGCAATTGGTTATTCAGTGTATTGCCGGTGCCGTCGATAGCCAAAACACCTGTGAGCGTCAATTTTTCAACGTTATCACTCAAGGTATAGGTGACCGAACTTTGTACTAAATCAGTACCTTCGTCTGCATTTTCAAGGACTAAATCTCCTGCATCATCGACAATATAGGTATCATTTCCAAAGCCGCCTGCCATGGTATCCGCGCCCAGACCACCATTGAGCGTATCGTTGCCATCGCCTCCATCCAGATAGTTGCTGGCTGCGTTTCCTGTTAAACTGTTATCCAGCGTGTTGCCATAGCCATTGATAGCCAATACCCCGGTCAGGGTCAAATTCTCTATGTTGTCGCTCAGCGAAAATGTGACCGAGCTTTGCACTTTATCGACTCCCTCACCCAAATACTCTACCGCGTAATCAAGCTCATTATCAACAATATAGATATCATTACCTAATCCGCCATAGAACATATCTGCGCCCAGACCCCCGTTGAGCGTATCGTTGCCATCACCGCCATCGAGTACATTTTCCGCAGAATTTCCATTAATGCTGTTATTCAGTTCGTTACCCATCGCATAGATAGCGGTTGTGCCGGTCAACGTCAGGTTTTCGACATTCGCGCTTAAAGCATAATCAATCGAGCTTTGCACGGTATCAGTGCCCGCATTCACATCCTCAATCACCGCATCACCAAAGTCATCGACCACATAAACATCGTTACCTGTTCCGCCAGTCATCGTATCCGCACCTACTCCGCCGTTGAGCGTGTCGTTGCCATCGCCACCATCAAGGACATTATCGGCAGCATTACCTATAATGAGGTTATTCTGTTCATTCCCTGTCCCAAATATGGCGGTAGTACCCGTCAGCGTCAGGTTCTCGACAGCTGAATTTATTCCCAAGTCATAGTCGATAGAACTTTTCACGGTGTCTGTTCCTTCACCTGCGTTCTCTTTGACGATATCACCCACATTATCGACTACATAGGTATCGTTGCCTGTTCCACCGGTCATGGTATCTGCACCCAGGCCACCATTAAGGGTATCGTTGCCATCTCCGCCATTTAATACGTTATCTGCAGCATTGCCAATAATACTGTTATTCAGTTCATTGCCAGTACCATTGATGGCCGATGTCCCGGTCAACGTCAAGTTTTCAACAGTGGCACCCAACGTATAGTCAATCGAACTTTGCACCGTATCCGTACCTTCACCAAGATTCTCTACCACCACATCCGAGACGTTATCCACCACGTAGACATCGTTACCAGTCCCACCTATCAGCGTATCTGCACCAACGCCCCCATTCAGTGTATCGTTGCCATCCCCGCCAGTCAGCGTATTAGCGGCTGCATTTCCGATCAGTGAATTATTCAATTCATTGCCGATGCCGTTAATAGCGGATGAGCCGGTCAGCGTCAGGTTTTCCAGATTCGCTCCCAAGGTATAGCTGATCGAACTTTGTACCGTGTCTGTGCCTTCGCCAAGATTCTCGACGACCACATCTGACGCGTTATCTACCACATAGACATCGTTGCCAGTCCCTCCTATCAGCGTATCTGCTCCCACCCCCCCGTTCAAGGTGTCATTGCCATCCCCGCCAGTCAATGTATTGGTAGCAGAATTACCAACCAGGACATTATTGAGTTCATTACCGACACCGTTGATGGCTGCAGACCCGGTCAGTGTCAAATTTTCGACATTCGCACCCAAGCTGTAGCCGATCGAGCTTTGCACCGTATCAGTGCCCTCACCTGGATTTTCGATAACCAGATCCAAGGCATTGTCGACCACGTAGATGTCGTCTCCCAAGCCGCCTGTCATCGAATCTGCACCCAACCCGCCATTCAACAAATCATTGCCAGCTCCACCGACCAGCGTGTCATTTCCCGCATAACCATACAACTTGTCGTTGCCCAGGCCGCCAGTGATAGTATCCGCTCCGTTGGTACCAACGAAAGTCACATTAGGGATAATCACGGCATACAATTGGGTAGCGCTGACACTGAGACCCAGTGGATCAGCGACTTTATAATTCAGGTCAACCGGACCACTAAAGTCCCAGTTCTGCTGAATCGTATAGCTGCCGTCCAGATTTTTTATCACGAAGCCGTTGCTGGCAGTCAACCCGCTCACGGTAAGCCCACCCCCTTCCGGGTCGCTATAACCTTTCAACAAGTCGCTCACGTTCAGATGATAATCCGCCCCTTGTACGCCATTACTCAAACTGGCGCTCGCACTGCCTTCAGGTGCCTGGTTGATATGTACGCTAACCTTCTCTATGTGATTCATGAACGAAGCTACTTGATCTTGTTTTCCCGCCCAGTCATTCCAGACGCTTTTGATACTGTTATAACTGCCTGCATCCGCCATATCCTTATTGAGATTATGGATCGAACTCAAGGAGGCATTATTAATCCCAACACTGCTCAAATTTGCATCATTGATCAGACTAATGCTGCTGTTTGCCGCAAACGCATTCATCACCGCCAGCGTCATATTTATACCGCTGGCATCTGACATCGATGCCGTCATGGCTACCTGTAGTTCAGTCTTCAGGTATTTGATGGCGGTTGCATCAGTCGGAGTCGTTTGCAAAACGGCGTAAGCATCATAGGTGGCAATATTAATGCCGGCCGCTATGCCAAGTACCTGTTTAACCGCGAGTGATGCTTCATTGGGCGTATAACCCATATCCACCGCATTCTTGATCAGCGTCGTCAAGGGATCCTTGACGCTGGCACCGTCTGGCGCAGTAATGACCATCGGATCAATCGTCATCCCGACTTTCGCCTGAGCTACGGTGACACTCGAACTAAGCGGATTTTCCGACACTTCATTTCCATCGACATAACTCGCCGTTACCTGTATTTGCTTGCCTGCATCAGCAGATTGCAGCGTATAGGCCTTGGTGGTAGCCAGATTTGTCCAATTAATGCCATCGGCTGACTCAGACCACTGATAGCTGATTCCCGGCGTAGTCGTGCTAAAGCCATCGGCATCAACTACAATCGCAGTCAGCGTATTGCCAGCCATCACCACGCCACTAATCGACACTGCCCCCGGATTATTCACGACCGGAGGCGGCGCGGTAGCCGCATCGACTAAGGTATTACCGACAATTTTGTACAATCCGTCACTGAATTTGACAAAGTCGATGTTAGTCAGGGTATCCTTGCCTTCATTAAATCCTGAATTAAGGTCGGTAACCGTATAGCTGCCGCCTACCTGTGCAAAACTATAGTGGGTATGTGAGCCTGAATAAACAGCGGTATCTGTTTCAGTACTGCCTGCGGTTTTAGCTCCGCCATCCAATAGGTCGTTTCCAGAATCGCCCTTCAATTCATCCGAGCCACTACCGCCATTGACGGTATCATTTCCGGCACCTGCAATCACAATATCGTCGCCTGCACCCGCAAAACACTGATCGTCCCCGGCGAGTAGATTAATCAGCTCGCTTTGGGAATTACCGGTGACTATATCGTTGCCACTGGTGGTTTGGCTGGGTGGCGTCACGCTGACCACCCCCGAACCGGGTATATTTCCGGCTGAAAAATTCGCCAGAAAAATGCCGCTGTCATAAACATGATCTCCGGTATCGGAGATGCCTATCTCAATATGATTAGTGACCCCGACACCCGAATTAATCGGCGCGACAATTTTCAGCGTATGGCTGACACCATCATATTCAATCGGCAACACATTCCCGGTATTATCCTGGAAATAGCCTGCCGCCAGATTTGAGCTAAGCACGCTAAGCGGATGCAAAGGATCATGATTAAACAGGGCATAGTTCACGCCATTGACGATCACCACCGCACAATCCACAAACTGATCGACCCATTCCGGATATTCATCAGATCCGAACACTACGTCGAAGCTAATCGAAGTGGAAGCTGGATTAGCCACCGTAAAATCGAATGCAAGCGTAGTGGCATCGAAGGATTGTGTCTGAAATACTGTGTTTACCACCGCATCGATGCTCGCGCTGCCGTTTGCATAGCCGCTTATACCACTATTGTCGTTACCAAACCAACCCACGGTATTAGTCGTGCCAGGTGTGGTGCCTGAGGTGAGCAACAATCCTGCGCCTATGTCTATGCTTACACCTGGTGTTACTGCTGGCACTGATGCAAGCGAACCGTCATAAAAATTAACCGCGTCCGGCCCGGACGCAACCAGCGTGACATTGCTGACGGTAATGCCTGAATTTGCTGCCAGTAGCGCGTTGGTCAGCGTAGTCAGTGGATTTAGTGGATCGTAAACAGTAAACGGCGTAGTCATGATGAATTCCTTTATTGGATTTTAATCAGGATTTTTGCGGAGCGATATCAGGCTATATGAAGGGAGAACAGCGTATCGATGCAAATGAAGGTTGTTACACTAGACAAATTGAAATTTCTATGAAGTTAAATTTAATCGTGTGTAATTATCACACCATTCAAGACTCACGGGAATAAAATTGATGCAAATATTGACTTATGTCAATGTTTTAATCTCAGACCTGCAACTATCGAACCAAACAATCATTTATTTTGGGATAATTCACCTTTGATGCCTGAGAGTACACTTTACGCGGGTTGAAAAACCACCCCGCCCTGACGGGCACCCCTCCAAGGGAGGGGAATAACACCCCGCCCTGACGGGCACCCCTCCAAAGGAGTGGAATAACTTATGAATTGGTAAATAATTTCGCTCCCCAATTCCCCTCCGCTGGAGGGGTGCCCGAAGGGCAGGGTGGTACGAGTATTATAGTAATGCAAAATCAACCAATTAGATTTAGATCGATATTTTCGGCAACTTCCGTGAGGTCTGGCTTATTTGGCTGGAAATTATTTCCATCCCTGCAAGATCTTTTCAAGCCAGAACAATCCTACGATAGTCTTGCTGTCATTTATTTTACCTTGCCTGACCCAATCTATCGCCTCCGGCACTGACAGTTCAAATACCTCAAGGAATTCGCCATGATCCAGCTTGCTCCCCTGATGACTCAGGCCACGCGCCAGAAAATATTCGATACGCTCGTCGGCATAACCGATGCAGGGCCAACTGGTGGTCAAATGCAGCCATTCAGAGGCTACATAGCCAGTCTCTTCGAGCAATTCTCGTTGGCCGGTTTGCAGAATATCTTCGCCTGCATCAATTTTCCCGGCTGGCAATTCAATGAATTCACGTCCGGCAGGGTAGCGAAACTGTCGTTCCATTAGTATCTTGCCATTATCCAGCAAGGCCAGAATAGCCACCGCACCGGGATGAACAATATATTCACGTATAGACTCCTGACCGTCCGGAAGTCGAACGGTATCCTTGCGAACTTTGATGAAAATACCCTCGTAGACCAGTTTTGAAGTCAGTGCGGTTTCCTGCAACAGCATCGGTTGTTCAGCTTCACTCATCATCCACCACTCTTTCGCGCATATTTCCAGTTAACCGAGCCCAGGTCTTCAGAAAAGATGCGTGCTTTATGGCTATCCACTTTCTGCAACAGCGTTCTGATGTCATGGCTGGATTTTCCATTAAAAATTCCGATACCATTGATCGACTTCATGGTTTGACCGGTGGTTTGCCCGGTTACATGGGCAATGCTGCAAGCGATACCCTCACCCATCCCTTCTCGTTCAGCGACAATACGTTGATGCTCCTCAGTTAATTGTTGAAGCTCCAACTCGATTACCGCCATTTCCGCATTAAGCTTTGCATATAGATTAGAAGATTTGGCATTCCTTTCCATCATTTTTCGCCAATTGGCAGCATGATCTACCGTCAACTTGATCGCACCGCTTTTGATTCTTTCTTGCAAGGATAAAAACTTCACGAACTCAAGATCCGATTTCAAAGTATCCAGATCCCTTAGTTTCTTGTTTTTATTTTCCAATTCTTCAGACATTTTCTTTTTCAGCATGACAATTTTCTGATCAATTTCAGCCAAATCAGGAATCATCAGCGTCACCAGTGTTTCCTTCCCCCTGCGCTCACCGGAACTGGCAATACTCACTTTTTCGGCGGCAATCAGACACCCCTCTGAAAGCTCCATGATCACTTCATCGGCAACGATTTCACAATTAACCGCATGCTCTATATGTACCACCCTGCCTATGATCGTACTGTGCTCGCAATAATGAATGGTCACGGTACCTTCTGGAGCAAGTATCACCGCGCGTGAAGCGTTGCTTCCCAGTGTGATGTTGCCGCCATGTGTCTCAGCACGTCCGCCAGACAGGCTGCCCGAAATGAAAATATTTCCTTCATTTGACAGAATGTTACCAAACACATCCGCTAGGAAAGTCATATGCTTTCCTTCAACCCTGCGGCCTTCCTGAACTTCGCCATGCTCGACAAATTCGTCCACATCCAGCGTCAAATCACCGGTGGTGCGAATGCTGATCCCGCTATCAGTCTCGATTTTTTCAGCAACCGAAATCAGATTGGATTTGGTATCGATGGTTAGAAATCCATCCATCGTGGAAATAATGTATTCACCATCCTTTTCCAGAGCCACCATGGTTCCCAGGGATGCCAGCGCGTATAGATCAATATCATTCGGAATTCTAGGCAATATCATCTCACCGGTTACCCGGTAACCAGGCTTGCCCAATACTCTGGAAATCTTCTTGAGCAAACGCTTACCCTTGCTAATTTGCGGAAAACGATTTTTGAAGACCCGCAAATCTGCCTTGCCATTTAACATAATTTTAGGTGAATTATCGCGGTGCAAGTCCGGACACACCTCGAGAATTTCTGCATCACGCCCGGTAGTAGGTTCCAGATGACGTGCAACGGTTATTCTCGCTGGAGTATTGCTTACCATCGCCTCACGAACGGCACTGACGTCTATGCCGAATTTAATACCTTTGAGCCACAAGTCGGCGACAAACTCGTCGAAATTCAGCTTCGCCGGAACCAACCTCGATTTACTCACATAACTGATGAGGTGAGTATTACCGTTTTCATCTGGCTCGCCATAAACCGGTTCTTTATATAATTCAGGGATGCTGACCGGTTCAAAAACATATTCCGCACGATTGCCTGCATCCAACAATTTCACAGCGTGATAAAGATCTTTACGATCCTGTGGAAACTCTACCACCTTTTCGGCCATTTTCGCTTCAACCGCCTTGTCCTGCATGGCATCCAGCCAGTCTGCATCATAAAGCAACTTGGTGAAGACTGAGTAATCTAGTCCTTGAAATTGCATCTCTGCCATGAACAAGCGATCCACAAACAACTCGAAGCCACCCGAGGCGAGCGAAAGAGCGCGTATATCGACAAATACTCCATTCGGTCGTAGCGAAACAAAGCCTGGAAAAATAAATTCCATTTTTCCTGTCCCGATCGTAACGTTCGGCGAAACAGTCTGAGAATCCAACGGAACAGCTATGGATATCATTTCTTGACCTTTAACGTGAATTTGCCTATCGATACCCTTAGCAAACAATACTGCCTCAGGTTCGTTTAATTACCTGCATCGCAGTCGTCACCAAACCGGCTATATCTGCGGCATTTCCAGGGATAATAATAGTATTTCCCTGTTTGGCAATATTACCAAAAGCATCAACAAATCTCTCGGCAATTTTCAGATTTATCGCGAGCAACCCGCCTTCGCTGTGGCTCGCCTCGGCAACTACCTTGATCGAGGCTGCGGTTGCATTGGCCACCAGTAGTAAAGCCTGTGCCTGACCTTCTGCGTTATTGATAGCGGCCTGCATTGAACCTTCAGACTCGCGTATCGAGGCAGTCATTTTGCCTTCAGCGAGATTGATTTCTTCCTGCTTCTTACCTTCAGACTGTGCGATCAAAGCGCGCTTTTCACGTTCCGCTGTAATTTGCTTCTGCATCGCGGCCAGCACCTGGGCAGGGGGTGTAATATCCTTGATTTCATAGCGCAACACCTTTACCCCCCAGTTAGGACTGGCCTCATCCAGCGCAAACACTACCGTGCGGTTAATCGCATCGCGGTCTTCCAGCAGCTTGTCCAGATCACGTTTCCCGCATTCGGAACGTAACGCCGTTTGCGCAAGCATACTAATGGCAGCGAGATAATTTGAAGTGCCATAACTGGCACGAGCAGCATCGGTAACCTGGTAATACAGCACGCCGTCGACCTGAACCTGTGTGTTATCACGCGTGATGCAGACCTGCGGAGCAATATCGATCGGAAATTCAGTCAACCGATGACGGTAGGCGACTCGATCCATGAAGGGAATCACCACACTCAGACCCGGTTCCAGTGTCCGGTTAAATTTACCGAAACGCTCTATTACCCAGGCGGACTGTTGAGGGACGATTTTCAGCGACTGAAAAGCCAGAATGACTGCAAATACTCCCAATAACATCGCGAATATATCCATGAAATTCTCCTCCAAGTTTAATTTAAAAAATTTATTCGATAATCAGACGATTTCCAGATATTTCTACAATTTTCCAGACCAGACGAGCCGGATCAACGACCCCCTTGTCAGTCAGTTGGGCATCCCACTCTGCACCTCGATAACTGACGCGAGCCACTCGCTCCGCAGACCACGCGACAATGCGCACTGACTGTCCTATATCATTGCTAAAATTAACCTGAGCGCGTGGACGGGCATGTCGCTTATTCCATTGATAGATAGCAGCCACACAACCGGTACAAAGTACCGCAGCAATCCATAACTGAACATTCAGGCTCCAACCCAGGTGCGCACCTAACCCGGCAACCATCAGACCAAAGGCCACCGCAATCAAATAAAAAGTGCCGCTGGCCATTTCTGCAATCACCAGTACCAGACCGATCAACCACCATGTCCAACTGGCATCCATAAGCACCCTCGCCATTGATGAATACTTGTTGATAGACCACAGAACAAAAAGGCGCGATGAATCGCGCCCTTTTGCTACAGATATTCAGTTCTATTAATGCAGCATCAGCGATTGCTGTACTGAAGCCGCACAATACCACATCAGCGTGCCCGGAAGCAAACCGAGCAACAGTACGCTCAAGCCATTGATACTGATCAGCAAGGAAGCATCGGCATCGACTGTGATCGGAGTATGGCTCTCCGGAGTATCAAAATACATCAACTTGACGATGCGCAGATAATAGAAAGCGCCAATCAGTGAGAACAATACCGCAACCACTGCCAACCATACATGCCCGGTCTGAATCACCGCATTCAACACAGAAAACTTGGCATAAAAACCTACGGTAGGCGGCACACCTGCCATCGAGAACATCAGTAACAGCATCAAAAATGCCAACCATGGACTGCGCTGGTTCAGCCCCTTGAAGTCGTTCAGGGTATCTGCCTCGAAACCCTCACGAGACAACAACATGATCATGCCGAAGGCACCCAGCGACATTAACACATAAACCACGGTGTAAAACATCGCTGCACCATAACCCTCGATGTCGCCACTCACCAGACCCAACAGCATGAAGCCCATATGCGAGATAGTCGAATAAGCAAACATTCTCTTTAAATTTGTTTGAGAAATTGCGGTAATGTTACCCAGTCCCATCGAAGCAACTGCAAGAATAATCAACATACCGGACCAATGCTGAACCATCGGTTGCAGACCCTCTACCAGCAGTCGTGCAGCAAAAGCAAAGGCGGCAAACTTGGGTGCAGAACCGATCAGCATGGTCATCGGAGTCGGCGCACCCTGATAGACATCCGGCACCCACATATGGAACGGCACAGCACCCAGCTTGAAAGCCAGGCCGGAAACCACAAACACCAGACCAAATACCAGCAGATTCTTTTCAGCTACCCCGTTTTGAATCGCATGAGACACGACCCCCAACTCCAGCGAACCAGTAGCACCATACAACAGCGACATCCCGTAAAGCAGCATACCCGAAGCCAGCGCACCCAGGATAAAATATTTCATGGCAGCCTCGGTGGCGACCGCAGAATCCCGTTGCAAAGCAACCATCGCGTAGAGACTAAGCGACAATACTTCCAGACCCAGATATAGCGTCAGGAAATGATTAGCAGAAATCATCACCATCATTCCGAGCATGGCAAACAACGCCAACACCATGAATTCTCCGGTAAATAATCCGCGCACCATCAAATACTGCCGCGAATAAACCAGCATCATCGACATAGCCAGATAGGTCAGCAACTTCAATACATCCGACATCAGATCGTCCACAAACATATTGTGAAAGACATAGACTACACCGGTCTCATGGGTGCCTACTGTAATCAGCGCACAGCCCAGCAGTGCGACCTGAACCAGCATGTAGGTGAACAGCTTTCCAGTTTGCTTAATCAGCAAATCCGCGATCAAAATCAAACAAGCCATCGCCAGCAGGAAAATTTCAGCAGCCGCAGGCATCAAATTAGTCATCAAATCCATATTCACCTCAAATACAAATGTAGGTTGGGTTGCGCTTCAAACCGCAATCCAATAGCTCGTTTCTACCATGCAAAGTCTTGTGTAAGCTGTCCAGTGCCTAACAATCAAGGCAATTTCGAACGTGCAAGATGCACCAGCAAGTCATTCACAGAAACATGCATTATTTCACTGAACGGCAGCGGATAGAGTCCCATGCCCAGCACCGCGACCGCCAGAATCACGAATATCAGTTTTTCGCGTAACACAAGGTCTGTCAATTCAGCCACATGATGATTGGCTACTGCACCGAATACTACTCGCTTGTACATCCACAGCGTATAGGCGGCACCAAACACCAGCGTAGTGGCGGCAAAGAACGCGTACCAGAAATTCACTTTTACCGCTCCGAGAATCACGATAAATTCACCAACGAAACCACTGGTGCCGGGCAATCCGACGTTAGCCATCGCAAACAGCATGAAGAAAGCGGCGAACACCGGCATGGTGTTGGCAACCCCGCCGTAGTCTGCAATATTGCGGGTATGCATACGGTCATACATCACCCCTATGCACAGGAATAATGCGCCTGATACGAAACCGTGAGAAATCATTTGCAATAGCGCGCCTTCCATGCCGTTCGCATTGAAGATGAAAAATCCCAGCGTCACGAAACCCATGTGCGCGATCGAGGAATAGGCAACCAACTTTTTCATGTCGCTTTGTGCCAACGCCACCAGACCGATATAAACCACGGCTATCAGCGATAACGCAATCATCACGCCAGCAAGCTTGAGACTGGCATCGGGAACGATCGGCATGGAAAAACGCAAGAATCCATAGGCACCTACCTTCAACATGATCGCCGCCAATATCACCGAGCCACCGGTAGGTGCTTCAACGTGTGCATCCGGCAACCAGGTATGCACCGGGAACATTGGCACCTTGACAGCAAAGGCCAGGAAGAACGCGATAAAAATCAGGATCTGTGCCGTCATCGGCAAGGATACTCTATGGAAATCCTGAATCTCGAAACTGCCACCGGTTTGCATATACAGGTAAATCAAGGCAACCAGCATCAACAGCGAACCCAACAGGGTGTACAAGAAGAACTTGACGGCTGCGTACACACGATTTTGACCGCCCCAAACCCCGATGATCAGGAACATCGGTATCAACATCGATTCCCAGAATACATAGAACAGCATCGAATCCAGCGCTGAGAAAACCCCTATCATGATGCCTGACATAATCAGGAAACACGCCATATACTGCGCGACTCGCTTCTCGATGACCTTCCATCCTGCCAATACTACCAGAGGAGTAAAGAAAGCGGTCAGCAAGATGAACAACACCGAAATGCCATCTACGCCTACATGATAATGAATATTAAAGCGCGAGATCCAGTCGTGCATTTCAACAAATTGCATCTGCGAGGTGTCGCGGACGAAACCGGTATACAAGGGTATGGTCACTAAAAATCCAAGCGTAGCGCCTACCAGCGCGAGTGTGCGTGCCAGCGGTGCATTCTTGTCGTCGCCGGTTGCCAGCACCAGTATGCCAAAAATGATCGGCAGCCAGATTGCGACGCTAATTACGGGTAATCCGAAAATCATGCTGTTATTCCTTTATTGTAGGCTTACTCAAACCATGTACGCACAGTCATTAGCACAAATACGCCGATGATCATGGAGAAGGCATAGTGATAAATGTAACCAGACTGCAAGCGACGCATCACGCCGGAGAACATCCCAACCAGTTTCGCCGTGCCGTTCACCATCACTCCGTCAATCAAGGTCACATCACCGAATTTCCATAATATTCGGCTGGCACCACGCGCTCCGCCTGCAAAAAACCAGTCATTGAAGCGGTCGAAATAATATTTGTTATCCAGCAAGGTATATACCAACTGGAAGCGCTTTTGTATCGCCGACGGGATGTCCGGACGTTTCAGGTACAGGAATGCCGAACTCGCCACACCCGCAATCGCCAGCCACAAAGGCAAGGTGGTAAACGCATGGGTTACCATCGCAAAGGCACCATGGAATTCCTCATGCATTTCATGCAAGGCATGATGGTGCTCTGAAATATAGATGGCATCGCCGAAGTAGCTACCATAAAGCATCGGTTCGATGGTAAGGTATCCGATCAGCACCGAAGGAATAGCCAGCAAAATCAAAGGCAAGGTAACCACCCAAGGCGTTTCATGCGGCTTGGCTGCATGCGCTGCATGCTCATTTTTAACATGTTTTGCTGCTTTATGCTTGGCAGCTTTTGCCGGCGGCTGTGCAGTTGCCTGTGCCGCTTCGTGAGCCGCATGATCGTCAACGGCATGATGGTCATCATGGGGTGCCTGGTCATAGCGCTCCTTGCCATGAAATACCAGGAAGTACATACGGAACGAATAGAACGCGGTCACGAATACTCCGGCCACCACCGCGAAATACGCAAACCCTGAAACCGGCAGCTTGGACAAGGCGACCGCCTCGATGATGCTGTCTTTGGAGTAGAAACCCGAGAAAAATGGCGTTCCGATCAGCGCCAGTGAACCAATCAACGAGGTAATCCAGGTAATAGGCATGTATTTCTTCAGCCCACCCATGAAGCGTATGTCCTGGTTGTGATGTACCGCCATGATCACGCTACCAGCAGCCAGGAACAGCAACGCCTTGAAGAAAGCATGGGTCATCAGATGGAAAATAGCCACCGAGTAGGCAGAGGCACCTAGTGCAACCGTCATGTAACCCAGTTGCGACAAGGTTGAATAGGCCACCACCCGCTTGATGTCGTTCTGAATAATACCCAAAAACCCCATGAACAAAGCAGTTATCGATCCAATGACCATCACGAACGACAAGGCGGTTTCGGACAATTCAAACAGCGGCGACATACGCGCCACCATGAAGATACCCGCGGTTACCATGGTTGCCGCGTGGATCAACGCAGAAATCGGCGTCGGACCTTCCATCGAATCGGGCAGCCACACGTGTAAAGGAAATTGCGCTGATTTACCCATCGCACCAATAAACAGCAAGATACAGATGGCAGACATCATGTTCCAGCTGAAACCGGGGATAGGCGCAATATCATTGGCGTGCGCTGCCGCATTGGCAAACACCACGTCATATTGCAAGGTGCCGAATACCATCAGTACCAGACCGATCCCGAGCAGAAAGCCAAAGTCGCCGACGCGATTCACCAGAAAGGCTTTCAGATTGGCATAGATCGCCGTTGGCTTTTTAAACCAGAAACCGATCAGCAGATAGGAAACCAACCCTACCGCTTCCCAGCCAAAAAACAGCTGCATGAAGTTGTTCGACATCACCAGCATCAGCATCGCAAAGGTGAACAATGAGATATAACCGAAGAAGCGCTGGTATCCTGCATCTTCTTCCATATAACCGATGGTATAAATATGCACCATCAGCGATACAAAAGTCACCACCAGCATCATGGTCACCGTCAACTTGTCAATCAGGAAACCAACCTGAAAGCTGGCACCACCCGAGGTAAGCCAGGTATATACCGCACCATTAAAGGTATGTCCTTCCGCCACATCATTGAAAATCGCTACCGAGCCTGCGAAAGCCACACCCACCAGCAATATCGCGATGCGGTGTGCCCAGGTACGGCCTACGGCCTTGCCAAACAAACCCGCTACAATCGCCCCCAGCAAGGGAGCCAATGGAACCATTAAATATAAGTTATTCATAGCCCGTTACCCCTTCAGGCTGTCGAGATCATCAACATCGATGGTATTCAAATTACGGAACAGCACCACCAGTATCGCCAGACCAATTGCGGCCTCGGCAGCGGCTACCGTCATGATAAAAAACACGAATATCTGGCCTGCAGTATCGTTGAGATAATGCGAGAAGGCGACGAAATTGGTATTCACCGCCAACAGCATCATTTCGATCGCCATTAACAACACAATCAGGTTCTTGCGATTTAAAAAAATGCCTACCACGCTGATGGAAAACAGCACAGCACTTAATACTAGATAATGCGATAGTGTTAACACGCTTCCCGCTCCTTTAATTATTCTTTAGTCTCAGCTTGCATCTTCACGATGCGCAAGCGATCCGCTTTCTTGACCTTGATCTGATCCGGTATCACTTGAGACTTGGCATCCTTGCGACGACGCATCGTCAGCGCTATCGCAGCCACCATCGCGACCAGCAACAATACGGCAGCTATTTCAAAGGGATACACATAATCGGTGTAAATCAGCCGACCCAATTCCTTGGTATTGCTGTAATCGGCCGCGTGTACGGTGAGTGTCTTATGCGATCCGGTGTAACCCAGCACAGAAATCATCTCAAACGCCAACAAGCCAGCCACACCCAGCCCAATCGGTAGCCACTTCATGTAGCCGATGCGTAATTTGCTCAGATCAATATCGAGCATCATCACCACAAACAGGAACAACACCATCACCGCACCCACATAAACCAGCACCAGCGTGATCGCCAGAAACTCGGCTTCAAGCAGCATCCATATGCCGGAGGCGCTAATAAAGGTCAGTACCAGGAACAGCACCGCATGTACCGGGTTGCTCGCGGTTATCACCCGCAACGCAGCCATGATCATCAGTGCGGCGAAAAAGTAAAAAACGATTGTTTCAAAATTCATTGAATGTTCCCTTTCATCAGAGGACAGAGGACAGAGGACAGAGGACTAAGTCTTGTCTGCTGCGCAGTATTTTTAATGAAGGCGTGGGTAATCATCTGAACTTCGCATCCTCAGCGCGATCCTTGGCAATTTGCGCTTCATGCTTGTCACCGTTTGCCAGCAGCATCGCCTTGGTGTAGTAAAGGTCACCCTTCTTTTCCCCGACATATTCAAAGACGCGTGTTTCCACGATCGCATCTACCGGACAAGACTCCTCGCAGAAGCCGCAGAATATGCATTTAACCAGATCAATATCATATTGCGTGGTGCGACGCGTGCCATCTTCGCGCTCCGCCACTTCAATCTTGATGGCCAGTGCCGGACACACCGCTTCGCATAACTTGCAACCGATGCAGCGTTCCTCACCACTCGCATAGCGGCGCTGTGCATGCAACCCACGAAAACGAGGACTTTGCGGAGTCTTTTCGTCTGGATATTGCACGGTAATTTTGCGGGCAAAGAAATATCGCCCGGTGACTGCCATGCCTTTTACCAACTCATACAGCAAAAAGGTCTTGAAGAAATTCTTTATTTTTTCCATTATCGTCTCCTACCATACCCACAGCGGGGTTTGCATCCAGGCGGCAACCACCACCACCCAGAGGATCGTGAGCGGAATAAACACTTTCCAACCCAAGCGCATCAACTGGTCATAGCGATAACGCGGGAAAGTCGCACGGAACCACAGGAACAGCAAAAGGATGAAGGATGCCTTGCCTAACAACCAGACCAGACTATCTGGCAAGAACGGCACCGGCGACAGCCACCCACCGAGAAACATGATCGAGGTAAGAAAGGCGATCAATATCATGTTGGCATATTCAGCCAGGAAGAACAGAGCGAATGCCATCCCGGAATATTCCACATGGAAACCGGCGACAATTTCAGACTCGCCTTCCGCCATATCGAAGGGCGCGCGGTTGGTCTCCGCTACCCCGGCAATCACATAGACCACGAACATCGGAAACAGCGGAATCATAAACCAGTTCAAGAAACCGGCATGTCCCTTTTGCGCCATGACGATCTCACCCAGATTCAGGCTCTGTGAGGCCATCAGCACGCACACCAGCGCAAAACCCATCGCCAGTTCATAAGACACGATCTGCGCCACTGAACGTACCGCACCGAGAAACGCATACTTGGAATTTGAAGACCAACCGGCAATGATAATTCCGTAAACCGAAAGCGAAGTCATCGCGATGATATACAGCACACCCGCATTCACTTTGGACAACACCAGCACATCATTGAAAGGCATCACCGCCCAGGCCGCAAGGGCTGGCGCCAGTCCCAACATCGGTGCGATGATGAACAGGAATTTGTTCGAACCGCTGGGAATGATGATTTCCTTGAAAAACAATTTCATGCCGTCGGCGATAGGCTGCAATAACCCGTAAGGTCCCACACGATTCGGCCCGATACGGATTTGCATATAGCCAATGACTTTACGCTCTGCATAAGTCAGATAGGCTACTGATAACATGACCGGTGCCACTATCAGCATGATCTTTACCATCGTCCAGATCGGCAGCCATAAGGGACCCAACAAATCCAGACCCATCTGTTCCAATGATTGCAGCAATTCCATCATGATCGCTCCACCGTAATATTTCCAAACATTGCACCCAGCAGCGCCGTGGCAGGGTGGCCGGCAGGTACGCGAGCTACGCCTGCAGGTAACTTGTCATCCGCCACTATTTTCAACGGTACAGCTACTCCATTCTGTACCACATTAACCGTATTTCCGCTTGCTACTCCCAGCTTAACCAGTTCACTGCCATGCATACTGACTACCGGCGTTGCCGCATCGCTGGTCTTCTGCAAAGCGGTTGAGCGACGTACCAGGGCATCTGCGGTATAGATTGGCACTTCGGCGACGCGCTGTAGCCCGGTTGCGGCGGCTTTTACTGCTTGAGTGGGCAAAGGCAAATCCAAGTGGTTGTTCAGTCTCTCAGCCAGCGGCGTGCCGGATAATAGTTCGTCGCGTACCGCTTCGCTGCTATCATAAGTGAAACCGGGTACATTCATCAGGTTACCGAGCAAGCGCAATACTTTCCAGGCGGGACGTGCATCTCCAAGCGGCTTGACCGAGCCTTTGAAACTCTGCACACGCCCTTCGGTGTTGATGAAACTGCCGGAAGTTTCTGTAAAGGCCGAGATAGGCAACTGTACATCTGCATAAGCTTGTGCCTGATGCTTGTAAGCCGACAGCGCCACCACCATCGCTGCCGAACTCACGGCTGCAATGGCCTGTTGCGGATCTTGCAGATCCAGTTCAGGTTCCACATTCAGCAACAGGTAAGCCTTGCGCGGCGCGACCAGCATCTGTGAAGCATTCAATCCGTTATTTCCCGGAATGGCCTTGGCGATATAGCCTCCCACGCTATTAGCCGCTTCGCCCAGATAGCCAAAACTGGCCTTGCTCAAGGACGCTATATTTTCGGCCACCACGGCGATTTGTGCGGCGAGTGGATGCTGCTGCGCAAAATTGCCTAGCAGAATGGCGACACGTTGGCCGCCTGCCAGACTCTGCGCAATCGAGGTCGCTGCGCCTGAAATTTCACTATGAGCTGAAGTGGTGCCGCTTGCTACCTTCAGCGCCTGTAATATCTGCAACAACTGATCCAGCAATTCATCAGGCTTGACCACCTGCTTGTTGGCAACTGGGCAAAGCAGATCATCATCCACCGAATGCAGTATATTCAGCTGAGCCCCTTTTTTGACGGCTTGTCGCACCCGGTGCGCTAACAGCGGGTGATCCTTGCGCAAGAAACTGCCGACGATCAGCAACCGGTCGAGGTTATTAATATCGTCGATCTGCATTCCCAGCCACGGAGCACCAGCACGTTTGCCATCAGCACTGAAATCAGCCTGACGTAAGCGGAAGTCAACATTTTCGCTGCCGATGCCTTTCATCAATTTTTGCAGCAAATACAATTCTTCAAGCGTGCTATGCGGCGTCGCCAACGCACCCAACTGGGCAGCCCCACCGTTTTGAGTAATATCGCGCAGTCCATTAGCCACATACTCCAGCGCAACCGGCCATTCAACTTCCAGCCACTTGCCATCCTGCTTGAGCATCGGCTTGGTGAGTCGTTCTGGAGAGTTCAGCCCTTGATAGCTGAAGCGTTCCTTGTCTGAAAGCCAGCATTCGTTGACCGCCTCGTTTCTGCTAGGCGTGACGCGCATCACCTTGTTATTTTTGACATGTATCGAAAGATTGGAACCCATGCCGTCATGCGGGCTAACCGATTTGTACCTGCTCAACTCCCAACTGCGCGCGGTATAGCGGAACGGTTTGCTGGTCAAGGCACCTACCGGACAAAGATCGATCATGTTGCCTGAAAGTTCGGAATCCACCGAACTGTTCACAAAGCTCATGATCTCTGCCTTCTCGCCACGATTCGCCATGCCCAGTTCCATCATGCCGGCAATTTCCTGTCCGAAGCGAACACAGCGTGTGCATTGAATACAGCGGCTCATTTCCATGGTTGAAATAAGTTCGCCGACATCCTTGTGCATGACGATGCGTTTTTCTTCCTGATAACGTGAATCCGATCCACCATAGCCCACCGCGATATCCTGCAGCATACACTCGCCGCCCTGATCGCAAATCGGACAATCCAGCGGATGGTTAATCAGCAGAAACTCCATCACCCCTTTTTGCGCCTTGATGGCCATCTCTGAATGAGTAAGCACTTTCATGCCTTCGGTGACCGGTGTCGCGCAGGCGGGCAAAGGCTTGGGAGCCTTGACTACCTCAACCAGACACATGCGGCAACTGGCCGCGATAGACAGTTTCTTGTGGTAGCAAAAGTGCGGTATATGTATGCCAGCCTTCCACGCCGCGTCTAACACGGATGAACCCGGCTCGGTTACTACCTGCTTGCCGTCAATTTCAATATTAATCATTCTTCACCTGACTCGTCAGCCTTACACTCGGCATTGCTTGTGTTCGATGTGATATTCAAATTCGTCGCGGAAATGCCGGAGCATCCCCTGAACCGGCCAGACCGCAGCCTCACCCAGCGCACAGATAGTACGACCCGCGATGTTTTCGCCTACGCTTAACAGCAAATCCAGATCTTCCGGACGTCCCAACCCATGCTCTATGCGGTGCACGATGCGATATAACCAGCCGGTGCCTTCACGACAAGGCGTGCATTGTCCACAGGATTCTTCATGATAAAAATATGACAACCTTTCCAGCGCACGCACCATGCAGGTACTGTCATCCATCACTATTACCGCACCACTGCCCAGACCGGAACCTGCTCTGGAGATGGAATCATAATCCATGGTCAGACCCATCATGATTTCTCCAGGCAACACCGGCATCGAAGAGCCTCCGGGAATAACCGCCTTGAGTTTATGTCCAGTACGCACCCCGCCTGCCATTTTCAGCAAATCGGCGAAAGGCGTACCCATCGGTACTTCAAAATTTCCCGGATTGTTCACATGACCCGAAACAGAGAACAGTTTGGTTCCGCCGTTATTGGGCTTACCCAACTCCAGAAACTTCTGCCCCCCATGATTAATAATGTACGGGATGCTGGCAAAAGTTTCGGTGTTATTGATGGTGGTCGGTTTGCCATAAAGACCAAAGGTCGCCGGGAAAGGCGGTTTAAACCTCGGTTGTCCCTTCTTGCCTTCGATCGATTCTAGCAACGCCGTTTCTTCACCACAAATATAAGCGCCATAACCCAGATGGTTATGCAGATCAAAACTGACCCCGCTACCTAGGATATTATCCCCCAGAAAACCCGCCGCACGCGCTTCCTCACAAGCAGCTTCGATGCGCTCATAGGCTTCAAAAATCTCGCCGTGCACATAGTTATAACCCGTTTTAACGCCCATGGTGTAACCGGCAATTGCCATGCCTTCGATTAGCAGATGCGGATTAAAGCGCAGTATGTCCCAGTCCTTGCAGGTACCAGGTTCACCTTCGTCAGAATTACAGACGATATATTTGTCGCCCTGATAATTCTTGGGCATGAAACTCCACTTTAGTCCGGTCGGGAATCCAGCGCCGCCGCGACCGCGCAAAGCTGACAACTTGACTTCTGCGATAATCGCATCAGGTGTCATTTTTTCAGTCAACACCTTGCGCAATGCTTGGTAACCGCCAACTTTGAGATAGTTTTCCAGCGTCCAGGGCTGTTCGAAATCCATCGTGGTGAGTATGACCGGGCCTCTCATGATTTGTCCAGTTCCGCCAAAATTTGATCAATTTTCTCGTGGCTTAAATTTCCGCACAGTTTTTTGTTATTAAGCGTCAGCACTGGCGCGTCCTTGCAGGCACCCATACATTCGCCCTCTTTTATGCCGTACTTGCCATCTGCCGTGACTTCGTTCATGCCTATGCCCAATTTTGATTCCAGATAAGCCAGGGTGTCATTTGCACCCCCCAGGGTACAGGGCAGGTTGGTGCATACCGTCAGCGTATGCCGACCCATCGGCTTCAGATTATACATGTGGTAAAAAGTCGCCACTTCATAGACCGCGATTTTAGGCATGCCCAGAAAACCTGCAATGTCCGCCATGTCGTCTGAATGTATCCAGCCTTTTTCGTCCTGCACGAACCGCAGCGCCGACATGACCGCAGATTGCTTCTGGTCAGCCGGATACTTTTTCAGCTCGCGATTGATTTTCGTTTGTATTTGCTCGGATAACATCAGCGATCTACCTCACCAAAAACTATGTCTTGCGTGCCTATAATGGTCACCACGTCGGCAATCATGTGACCTCGCGCCATTTCATCCAGACCAGCCATATGCGCAAAACCCGGAGCCCGAATTTTCATGCGATAGGGTTTGTTCGCGCCATCGGAAATCATATAAATGCCAAACTCGCCCTTGGGATGTTCAACCGCCGCATAAGCCTCCCCTGCCGGTACATGCATACCCTCGGTGAACAGCTTGAAGTGATGAATCAGTTCTTCCATGTTCTGCTTCATCGCCGCACGCGATGGCGGCCCGAACTTGTGGTTGCCGGTCATCACCGGCCCCGGATTGACTCTCAGCCAGTCTATACATTGTTTGATAATGCGATTGCTTTGACGCATTTCTTCGATACGCAACAAATAGCGGTCATAAGAGTCGCCATTAGTGCCTACCGGAATATCGAAATCGACGCGATCATAAACTTCATAAGGCTGTTTCTTGCGTAAATCCCATTCAACGCCAGAGCCGCGTAACATCGGTCCGGTGAAACCCATCGCCAACGCACGTTCAGGTGTAACCACGCCTATCCCAACCAGGCGTTGCTTCCATATACGATTATCGGTCAGCAGCGTTTCATATTCGTCTACATAAACGGGGAAACGCTTGGTGAAATCTTCCAGGAAATCCAGCAACGAACCCTGACGGTTTTCATTGAGTTTGGCAACTGCTGCCGCGCCATGAATCTTCGATGCCTGATATTGCGGCATGGTGTCTGGCAAGTCTCTGTATACGCCCCCGGGACGGTAGTAAGCCGCATGCAAACGCGCACCGCACACCGCTTCATAAGCGTCCATCAAGTCTTCACGCTCACGGAACGCATACAGGAAGATGGTCATCGCGCCCACATCCAGTCCATGTGCACCCAACCAGAGCAAATGGTTCAGAATTCGGGTAATTTCGTCAAACATCACGCGAATATACTGAGCGCGTATCGGCACTTCGATGCCTGCCAGCTTTTCTACCGCCATGACATAGGCGTGCTCGTTGCACATCATGGAAACATAATCCAGCCTGTCCATGTAAGGCAGCGATTGTAAAAAGGTCTTGTGCTCAGCCAGTTTTTCGGTGGCGCGATGCAGCAGTCCGATATGCGGATCTGCGCGTTGCACCACTTCACCATCCAGTTCCAGCACCAGGCGCAGAACTCCGTGAGCAGCAGGATGCTGCGGCCCAAAGTTCATCGTGTAATTTTTGATTTCAGCCATTTAATGCGTCCTCAATTACGACTGTAGTTTACTTCTCGTATGATGCGCGGCGTAACTTCTCGCGGCTCAATCGACACAGGCTGATAAATCACGCGCTGCTGTTCAGGATCGTAGCGCATCTCCACATGCCCGGACAGCGGGAAATCTTTGCGGAATGGATTGCCAACAAAACCATAATCGGTCAGGATACGCCGCAGATCCGGATGATCGGTAAACATAATGCCAAACAAATCGAAGGCTTCACGTTCATACCAGTTAGCTGAGGACCAAATATCGACTACCGATTTCAGCTCAGGAAAATCGTCGTTCTCAGCAAAAATTCTCACCCGCAAACGACGGTTATGCTGCACTGACATCAGGTGATAAACCGTCGCAAAGCGCTTACCTTCCCAGACACCTTCACCGCCGTAGGTCGAATAGTCCACCCCGCACAGGTCGATCAACTGCTCGAATCCCCCTTCATCGCGCAAGCGCGTCAGAGTTTCCAGCATCCCTTCAGCCTCAACCACCACGGTCAGTTCGCCGAGACTTTCTACAAATTCCCTCTCGCCAAGCAAGCTTGTCAAACGGGTATGCAACGCACTCAAATCAGCAGCCATAGATTAACCTTATCGGGCAATGGTATTCGTTCTTTTGATCTTGTTCTGCAATTGGATCAGACCGTACAGCAACGCTTCAGCCGTTGGCGGGCAACCCGGCACATATATATCCACCGGCACGATTCGATCACAACCGCGCACGACAGAATAGGAATAATGGTAATAGCCGCCCCCATTGGCACAGGAGCCCATCGAAATCACCCAACGCGGCTCGGCCATCTGATCGTAAACCTTGCGCAGGGCAGGAGCCATTTTATTACATAGCGTGCCTGCGACTATCATCACATCTGACTGACGCGGACTGGGTCTGAACACGATGCCGAAACGATCCAGATCATAACGCGCAGCCCCACATTGCATCATTTCCACTGCACAACAGGCGAGACCGAAAGTCATCGGCCACATCGACCCAGTACGGGTGTAATTGATGACGGTATCGAGCGTTGTTGTAACAATGCCCTTTTCCAGAATGCCTTCTATTCCCATTCCAGCGCTCCTTTCATCCATTCGTAAATAAAGCCTACCACCAGGATGGCCAGAAAAATCATCATGGAAACAAATCCGAAAGTCCCTATTTCTTTCAGCACGATTGCCCAGGGAAACAGAAAGGCTATTTCCAGGTCAAACAGAATAAACAGGATTGCCACCAGATAATAGCGCACATCGAATTTCATGCGCGCATCTTCGAAAGGTTCAAAACCGCATTCGTAGGGTGAATTCTTCTTGCTGTAGGGGCGATTGAGAGAGACCAGTTTCCCCAGCCCGACGGTTGCAACCCCCATCAGAACACCTACCGCCATAAACAGCAACACCGGAAAATAATTTTCCAACATAACGCTTCACCTTTGACATTGTTAACCCGGAACCTCCGGGACTAATTTTACAACCTTTGCTACATCCGGCTTAGCCGGTTTTGTTCTGGTGCCGATGAGCAGACTCGAACTGCTACGGCTTGCGCCACTACCCCCTCAAGATAGCGTGTCTACCAATTTCACCACATCGGCTTTGCTGCTATTACTTGGGTATCTCCCTCGATTTGGAAGTGTCTGCCGGATTCACCACTGGAGCACTGCTTGCGGCGGGTGCTGTCGGCACTACCGAAGGTGTAGCCACGGGCTTATCCATGACACCTTGCTGTTGTGCCGGATGTGAATACAAATAGGTAAGCGACAAGCTGGTGATAAAAAACAGCGTCGCTGCAACTGCGGTGCTACGGCTTAGAAAGTTCGCGGATCCGCTCGAACCAAACAAGCTGCCGGCCGAACCTGTACCAAATGCTGCACCCATATCTGCGCCTTTGCCATGCTGCATCAACACCAAGCCAATCAGTATCACTGCCGTTACTACATGTACGCCCCAAACCAATGTTTCCACTCACCACTCCCAAAACAACATCAACAATAAAATTTTAAATTTTTGAACCTGCACGGCATATAGCCAGAAAATCTTCCGCGACCAGCGCTGCACCGCCAATTAGCCCCCCGTCTATATCCGGCATCGCGAAAATTTCAGCTGCATTGCCTGCTTTGACGCTACCGCCGTACAGTATACACAATTCTGATGCTATTTGGCTATCCTGTGTTGCGACCCGCTGACGAATAAATGCATGAACTGCCTGTGCCTGAGCCGCTGTGGCTGTTTTTCCGGTACCGATAGCCCAGACCGGCTCATAGGCAACCACTGCACCACGCAATGCTTGCACACCGCCCAAATTCAAAAGGGCATCCAGTTGTTCGGCAACCACGTTTTCTGTTATGTTACTTTCACGTTGCTCCAGAGTCTCACCCACACACAGCACTGGTTTTATTCCGGCTTTGCTGGCTGCCATGAATTTTTCTGCGACCAACTGACTACTTTCACCGTACAGCGAACGTCGTTCCGAATGACCTACCAGCACCAAGCTGCAAGCAAAATCTTTAAGCATGGCTGCAGAAACTTCACCAGTATAGGCACCCTTCTCCAATTGATGCACATCCTGTGCACCCCATTGCACTTTAGTCCCAGTCAACATTTGCTGAGCTTGCGACAAATAGGGAAAAGGCACACAAACCGCGCAATCAACATCAGTCAAATGTTTCACTCCGCTCTGCACCGCCTCCAGCAATGCTTTGTTCTGAGCGAGTGTTCCATGCATTTTCCAGTTCCCAGCAATCAATTTGCGTCGCAGCATGATAAGTACCCAGCAATAAAGACGCGAATGCTACTCGCGTAAGCTTATTTGGTCAATCATGGATGCGAACCTTCTCCTCTGGAGAGGTAATTTATTCCCCTCCTCTGGCGAGATACTTGTCAGTGCTGTGTGGTATTTTATGAACGTAACACCACTTCAAATTCATCAAAACTTCTTTTGCTAAAAGCTGTTTGTTGTCGTAAAAACTGCCATTCACTTCAATCAAAACACCACTCCGCACTTGTAAATTTACCGCCCCAAGAAAGTCATTAAAATTCGTCTCATCATGCATAACTCATTAAATTTTAAGCGTTCTAGTACATATTTGTTGAAGCAATCTCGATTCTTAGCTGGCTTGATCATCCATTTAAAAACAGTTGCTCTGAATCACAAACGACCGAAGCTTAACCCTCAACAATCTGTCACTCCCCTGAAGACCGGTGACAAATTGTTTTTTGCGTCAGGTCGTTTTCAATAACGGGTTGCCATTCGAGGTAAATATACCCAATGCCTAAACCCGAGCAGCCATGGAAATCGAGAATAAACAGCCTCCCTCGCTTCAAATTTCAGCAATTTATTCGATGACCTCAAAAAAACCGCTAAACCTAAAGCGCACTAACGGGCATGGCAAATTGCCACCCCTGATGATGAAACCCATCATGCCCGTTTCCCTCTCCCCATCCCTCTCCCGCAAGCGGGCGAGGGAGAAGACGATCGCTGCGCAAGTTTCACGTTAA